>NZ_LGDO01000104.1:0-14291 GCF_001279805.1 Streptomyces sp. XY431 | reverse complement strand
CCCCCCCCCCCTCCGCCGGCCCCGTCGCCGCTCGGCACACCCCCGCCGCGGCCACCAGCGCCGCTGCCGCCCGCGCCGCCGGCCGGCCCCGGGCTGAGCCTCACGGCGCAGCCGAACCCCGGTTACGTGGGTGGCCGCGTGGTCCTCACCTACACCGTTCGCAACGGCCGCGAAGGGCTGGCCACCGGTCTGCGGCTCCGCGTGGGCCTGCCCGGGGGCGTGCCCCACGACGGGCCGCCGCCGGGCTGCGACCTGGCCTGGGTGTGCGCGCTGCCCGACCTCGCCCCGGGCGCCCGGACCGTCGTCCAGGTCGTCCTCAGCCCCGATCAGGCCCTCACCGGCCTGGTGACCGGCTCCCTGACCACCACCGGCACGGACGCCGACCCCGGCGACAACGAAGCCCGTCAGCAGCTGCGGATCCTCCAGCCGCGCATCGTCGCGGTCCCGCCGATCGGCAAGCCCGGTTTCGTCACCTCGGTACGCGGTGAGGACTTCCCGCCCGGCGCGCCGGTGCGGTTCACCTGGCAGCCGGGCATCACGGCCGCGGCGGCGCCGACCGTCCCCGGGCCGGACGGCCGGTTCACCGGCCAGTTGCTGATCCTCGCCAAGGACCGGACCGGCCCCCGGGTCATCACCGCGAGCGGCCCCGGCTTCTCCCCGGTGCGGACGGACTTCCTGGTGGTCAGCGGCACGGTCCAGCCGCCCAACGAGATGATCCGCCGATGATCCACGAGGTCGACGAGGGGCTGCGCCGACTGCTCGCGGAGTCCGGCCTGGACGCGTCGGGCGTCGACGTGGTGTTCGACGCGCCGACCCGCGACTGGGCGGCCCGCCGCAGCGCCCCGACGGTGTGCGTGTTCCTGTACGACGTCCGCGAGGACCACACCCGGCGCGCCAGCGGCGCGGGCGAGGTGTACGACGCGGACGGCTTCCTCGCCGCGCGCCGCGCCCCGGCCCGCTGGTTCGAGCTGACGTACCTCGTCACCGCGTGGGCGAGCCGGCCGCAGGACGAACACCGGCTGCTCTCCCAGGTGCTGAGGTGCCTGGTGTCCACCGACGCGCTGCCCCCGCGCCTGCTCACCGGCTCGCTCGCCGAACTCGGCCTCATCGTGGGCCTGGACGGCGGCGGCACCGGGCTCGACGCGCCCGCCGCCTCCGACGTGTGGTCGGCGCTGGGCGGCGAGCTGAAGCCGTCGCTGGGGCTGCGGGTGAGGGCGCCGCTGGCCGGGGCCACCACCGCCGTCGCCCCGCCGGTCACCGAGGGGCTCGTGGTCCGCGCCGCGGCCCGGACGACCGCACCGGACGCGGCCCGGACCGCACCGGACGCGGCCCGGACCGCACCCGAGGAGCCGGGGGCCGCGCGGCGCCTGCGCTACACGGAGGCGGCCGAGCCCGGCCCGGAGGGCTTCGGCGGTCCCCGGGAGCGGGGACCGGCCCCCGCCCGCCGCCGACGCGGGGAGCGGCAGCCGTGACGCGGACCCTGGAACCCGCGACCGCGACGACCGCCCCGGCCCCGGCCCCGGTCCCGGCCCCGCCGGTCCCGTACCTGTGGGCGCGGCTGCGGGTCGTCGAGGAGCGGGTGCGCGAGGCCGTCGCGGTCCGGCGCGCGCTCGATCCCGATCCGGACGATCCGTACCGCGGCCAGTTCCTCACCCCCGAGGCGGTCGCCCGCGTCCTGGACGAGGGACACCGGCCCGCTCCGCCCGCCCTGCCCGGTCCGGACGCGCCGCCGCCGGGATCGCCGCTGGCCGTGCTCGCCGCCCGCTTCGCCCTGGCGCCGCTGGACCTGGACCTGCTGCTGGTGGCCCTGGCCCCGGACCTCGACACCCGCTTCGAGCGGCTCTACGGCTACCTCAACGACGACCTGACCCGCCGCCGGCCCACCGTCGGGCTCGCCCTCGAACTGTGCGGGCACCGCGGGGTGGCGGCGGCCCGGTTCCGGCTGGCTCCCTCCGCGCCGCTCGTCGCGGGCGGTCTGCTGGAGGTCACCGAGCCCGAACGGCCGCCCCTGTCCCGGGTGCTGACCGTCCCGGACCGGGTCACCGCGCACCTGCTGGGCGACACCGCGCCCGACCCGCTGCTGACCGGTGTGCTCGGCCGTCCGGCGGCTGATCCGGCCGTCGACCCGGCCGAGCTGCGCCGGGCCGCCGCCGCGGCCGGGACCGGCACCGGCCATGTCCACCTGCGCAGCCGGGGCGGCGATCCCGAGGGGCTGGCCGTCGCCGCGCTGCAGGCGGACGGGCTGCCGCCGCTGGCCCTGGACCCGGCGGCGCTGGCCCACGACCCCCGGGGCGTGCCGGGCATCGCCCGGGCCGTCGCACGCGAGGCCCGGCTGCTGGGCGCGGGCGTCCTGCTGGGGCCGCTGGAGGAGCTGCCCGACCGGCCCGACGAGCGGGCCAGGATCCTGCGCACGTTGTGCGACGCCCTGCGCGGCCTGCCCTTCCTCACCCACGGGACCGGCGGCTGGGAACCCTCCTGGGCGGCCGACACCCCCGTCACCCTGACGGTGGCGGCCCCCGCCCCCGACCGGCAGGTGGCCCGCTGGCGGCACGCACTGGAGCAGGCCGGGGAGCAGCACGGCACGGGGGGCGACGTGGGCGTGGGCGTCGGCGCGGGCCTCGACGAGGACGGGGCCGAGCACGGGACGGCCGAGGCGCTCGCCCGGTCCGTCGCCGCGCACCGCCTGGACGCCGGGCAGCTGCGGAGGGCCGCCGGCACCGCGGTGCGCACGGCCGCGCTCGACGGCCGAGCGGTCTCCCCCGACGACCTGCGCACGGCCGTCCGGGCCCAGAACGGCGCGGGGCTCGCCCGCCTCGCCCGCCGGGTCGAACCCGCGGTGGGCTGGGACGACCTGGTGCTCCCCGCCCCCACCCACCGCAGCCTGCGGGAGCTCGCGGTGCGCGCCCGCCACCGCGAACAGGTGCTCGGACAGTGGGGCATGCGGCCCGGCGGCGGGCGGGGGCGCGGGGTGATCGCGCTGTTCGCGGGTTCGTCCGGTACCGGCAAGACGATGTCGGCCGAGGTGGTGGCGGCCGACCTGGGCATGGACCTGTACGTGGTGGACCTCTCCACGGTGGTCGACAAGTACGTCGGTGAGACCGAGAAGAACCTGGAGCGGATCTTCACCGAGGCCTCCGCCGTCAACGCGGTGCTGCTGTTCGACGAGGCGGACGCGATCTTCGGCAAGCGTTCGGAGGTCAAGGACGCCCACGACCGGCACGCCAACATGGAGTCGGCGTACCTGCTCCAGCGGATGGAGTCCTTCGACGGCATCGCCGTCCTGACCACCAATCTGCGCGCCAACCTGGACGAGGCCTTCACCCGCCGCCTGGACGTGATCGCGGACTTCCCGGTGCCCGACGCCGACCAGCGCCTCGCCCTGTGGGACCGCTGCCTGGGCGACCGGGTGCCCCGGGGTGACGACCTCGACCTGCACTTCTGCGCGGACCGGTTCGACCTGGCCGGAGGCTCCATCCGGGCCTGCGCGGTCACCGCCGCGTACCTCGCCGCCGAGTCGGGCGGACCGCTGACGATGGCCCAGACGGTGACGGCGGTCGCGCAGGAGTACCGCAAGCTCGGCCGGCTGGTGCTGGAGGGCGAGTTCGGGCCGTACGTGGCCCAGGTCGCGCGGGTCTGAGCCGGGGCGGCCGGCGGTCGATCGCGGCGGACCGGGGAGGCGGACCGGGGAGGGCCGGGGAGGACCGGGGAGGGCCGGGGAGGGCAGCGCCGTTGCCCCCGGGCAGGTCCGCCGGTCCCTCCCGCCGGTGACGGCCCGCCGGAAAGGCTGGGGGCGGGGCGCGACGGCGCGCGACCGGGTCCGTCGACGGCGTTCCGCCGTCCGTCCTCCGTCGTCCGTCGTCCGCAGAACCTGGCCGGAGATCCACCGAAGACCGTCCACCGACGACCACCGTCCACCGAAGACCGGTGACACGAAGGAGCGAGCATGCCGACGTACCTCACCCCCGGGGTCTACGTGGAGGAGGTGCAGTCCGGTGCCCGCCCGATCGAAGGGGTCGGCACCGCCGTCGCCGCGTTCGTCGGGTTCACCCTGACCGGCCCGTTCCACGAGCCGACGCTCGTCACCAGCTGGGACCAGTACTCCCAGCGCTTCGGCGGGTTCACCGAGGGCGCCTACCTGCCCCACGCGGTCTACGGGTACTTCGCCAACGGCGGCGGCGCCGCGTACGTCGTCCGGGTCGGCGGCTCCGACCGGGACAGCTCCGCGCCCGCCGCCGCGCTCCCCGAGCAGCGCGCGGCGGAACCCGTCGCGCTCGGCGGGTTCCTGCTCTCGGCCCGGCCGGGCGTCAGCGGCGTCTCGGTGGAGATCGCCGACGCGGACGGCGAGAACCCGCCCGAGGACCGGTTCAGGCTGCTGGTCCACCGCGACGGGGCGGTGGCCGAGACCTTCGAGGTGTCGGCCCGCCGGAACGTCAAGGGCTACCTCGTCACCCAGGCCCGCGGATCGGCGCTGATCGAGGTCACCGAACAGCGCGGCACCGCCCAGGGCCGGCCCGCGAACCAGACCTCGGCCCTGCCCGACGCCCCCGCCGCCGTGCCCGCCCCGGCCGCCGGCCAGGGTGCGGTGGCCCGGCTCGACCCGGCCGAGTACGTCGGCGACGCGGCGACCCGCACCGGGCTCGGCGGCCTGGAGACCATCGACGAGATCACCATGGTCGCGGTGCCCGACCTGATGGGCTCCCACCAGCGCGGTGACATCGACGCCGAGGGCGTGCGTACCGTCCAGCTCGCCGTGATCTCGCACTGCGAGCAGATGGGCGACCGGGTCGCCGTCCTGGACGCCCCGCCCGGTCTCTCCGCGCAGCAGGTACGGGCCTGGCGCAACGACGAGGCGGGCTACGACTCCCGCTACGCCACCCTCTACTACCCGTGGATCCGGGTCTTCGACCCGGCCGCCGGGCGCAACACCACCGTCCCGCCGAGCGGCCACATCGCCGGCGTCTGGGCGCGCAGCGACGCCGAGCGCGGGGTGCACAAGGCCCCCGCCAACGAGGTGATCCGCGGCGCGGTCGACCTGGAACTGCGTCTGAGCAAGGGCGAGCAGGACCTGCTCAACCCGATCGGGGTGAACTGCGTCCGGGCCTTCCCCGGCCGGGGCATCCGGATCTGGGGCGCCCGCACCCTCTCCTCCGATCCGGCCTGGCGCTACCTGAACGTGCGCCGCCTCTTCAACTACCTGGAGGAGTCCATCCTCCTGGGCACCCAGTGGGTGGTCTTCGAGCCGAACGACGACCGGCTCTGGTCGAGCATCCGGCGCAACGCCACCGCGTTCCTCACCGAGGAGTGGCGGCGCGGCGCGCTGTTCGGGCGGACGGCCGCGGAGGCGTTCTACGTCAAGTGCGACCGGGACAACAACCCGCAGGAGTCGATCGACCAGGGCCGCGTGATCTGCGAGATCGGCGTGGCACCGGTCAAGCCGGCCGAGTTCGTGGTGTTCCGGCTGGCGCAGTTCTCCGACAGCACCAGCCTCGTCGACGAGTGACCCGCAGGTCCGGCGGTCCCGGGACAGCCGGGACAGCCGGGACAGCCGGGACGAGCAGCAAGGAAAGGTGACAGACAGTCATGGCAGAGGGCGATGCTCTTTCCACCCATATCTTCGGCGTCCAGCTCGGTGGCTACCTGGTCGAGTCGATCCAGGAGATCAGCGGCCTGACCGTCGAGGAGGAGGTCGTCGAGGTCCGGCAGGTCAGCAAGGACGGCAAGCAGATCATCCGCAAGCAGCCCGGCGCCCGCCAGGCCGGCGAGGTCACGATCACCCGGGGACTCGACAAGAGCAGCGAGTTCACCCTGTGGATCAAGGAGACCCTGAACAACGGGGCCGTCGACACCGCTCGGCAGAACCTCACCATCGAGATCAAGGACTCCACGGGCGAGACCGTCCGGCGCATCCAGCTGATGAACGGCTGGGCCTCCAAATGGGAGGGCCCCTCCCTCAAGGCCGGCGAGTCCGCCGCGGCCACCGAGTCCGTGACCATCGTGTTCGAGGAGATCATCGTCGAGTGACATCCTCCCCGCGCTGAAGCACGGGGATTCCGGCCGCGCCTGCGACACGGGGCTTGCGCCCGGTGCGGCCGGCGTTCCGGTGGGTTCCTGTTTCAACGGGCCGCGCCCGGCGTGGGATTGCCACGCCAGGTCCTACCGGCCCTCCGCAGGCGTTTAGCCTGTCCGCCCGCCCGGCGGCCAGGATGTTTCGAGCAGCATTGAGGTCACGATCGTGAGAGGTACCGCACGCACCGCACGTCCACGTGCGGATACTCAACGGTTTGGGTCCGTCCTGGACCCCGCAGGTGGAACACACCTGCGACGTGGGTGCGTACCGGCCGATGATGCCGACGTGCCGTCCGTAGCGGGCGGCTTTCTCCTCGAGCAGCCGTCGGAAGGTGGACCATCCGGCGTCGTGCACGGACTTGGCCAGGCGGGTTCCGGCGAGGCCGCGCACGTTCAGGTCTTCCAGGTAGATCGCTTGGTTCTCGCGGATCAGCCCGGTCGTCCGCTTGTGCAACCAGTCCAGGCGGGTATCGGCCACCCTGGCATGCGCCCTGGCGACCTTGCGCCGGGCCTTCGCCCGGTTCCTCGACCCCTTCGCCTTACGGGACAGCGCCCGCTGCGCGGCTTTGAGCTTCTTCTCCGCCTTCCGCAGGAAACGCGGGTTGTCGATCACCGTGCCGTCGGACATCACCGCATAGGTGGTCAGCCCGAGGTCGATGCCCACCTCGGTATCCAGCTCGGCGAGATGGTCCGGCTCGATGTCCACCACGAACGAAGCGAAGTACCGGCCGGACGGGTCCAGCACGATCGTCACCGACGACGGATCGGCCGGCAGGGCCCTGGACCACTTGACCCGGACGTCGCCGATCCTGGCAAGATTCAGCTTGCCGTTGCCCCGGATGCGGAAGCCGTTGCGGGAGAACCGCAGCGACTGCCGGCTGTCCTTGCGCGACTTGAACCGCGGCAGGCTCACCCGGCGACCGGCCCGCTTCCCGGACAGGCTGTCGAAGAAGTTCCGGTAGGCCGTGTCCAGGTCACGGATGGACGACTGCAACGCGTCGACCGACACGGACCCCAGCCACGACCTGGCGTCCGTCTTCTTCGCATCGGTGATCACCGACTTGGCCAGAACACCGGTCGGGATCCTCGACCGGTCCGTCTTCCACGCCGCCTTACGCATGGTGAGCGCATCGTTGTACACCACCCGCGCGCACCCGAACGTACGCGCCAGCGACTGCCGCTGACCCACCGTCGGATACATGCGATACGAGTACCTGAGATGCACGAGATCAACCTACCGACAGGCACTGACAATGGCCGGCGACTACCCGCATGGCGGTCCGCCTCGACGGCGAAACGCCGCTCCCTGACCTGCTCCGCAGGCGGTCCGTTTCCTCCCCCGGCCAAAGCCGGGGGTATCCACGGAGGTCCCCGATGAGGCGACGTACGGTGACGGCGGGCAGCCTGGAGGAGATCCTCCAGGCCACGGCGCCCGCCCCGGCCCCGGCACCGCCGACGGCACCCTCCGCCGGCGCTCCGGCGCGGCGCGAGGAGCACGCGCTGCGCACCGAGTTCGAGTTCGAACTGCCGCGCGGGTACGTGGACGAGGCGGGCACCCTGCACCGGCACGGCTCGATGCGCCTGGCCACCGCCCGCGACGAGCTGCGGCCCCAGATCGACCTGCGGGTCAAGGAGAACCCGGCGTACCTGAGCGTGGTGCTGCTCAGCCAGGTCATCACCCGGCTCGGCACCGTCACCGACGTGCACGCCGGGGTCGTGGAGCGGATGTACGCGACCGACGTCGCGTTCCTCCAGGACTTCTACCGGCGCGTCAACAGCGAGGGCCACACCCGCGCGGCGGTCACCTGCCCGCACTGCGAGGGCGGCTTCGAGGTCGACCTCTCCGGTGGGCGCCTGGGGGAATCGTGACGTACGCGCTCCCCCGGCTCAGGGAGGAGATCGCGTACATCGCCTACCACTTCCACTGGCAACGCGACGAGATCCTCGACCTGACCCATGCCGAGCGCCGGCAGTGGGTCACCGAGATCGCTCAGATCAACTCCCGGATGAACGAAGGCGGTTGAGCAGATGGCGTGGCGGGACAGGGTGCGCCGGCGGGGCGCCGTGCCGGACGCCGCGTCCTCGGACGGCACGGGTGCGGCGGGTGCGGGTGCGGCGGGTGCGGTCCAGGAGGCCGCCGCCGGCCCGGGCCCGGGCGTGCCCGCGGACTGGGACGGCGGCTGGCGCCGCACCGCGCCACCCCTGCTGACCGTGTCCCGGGCGCCGATGAGCGTCAGTGACGGACTCTCGTTCCGGGACGGGCTGGCCGCCTGGCGCGATCCGTCCTTCGACACCGGCCTCGCCCACGCCCTGCTGCCGACCGCCCCGACCGGCCTCGTCCGCGGCATCGCCCGCCCCGCCCTCGCGCACCCCACCCACAGTGGCGGCGGCCCGCTGCTGCTCAGGGCGCTGCGCCCGTCCGACGCGGACGCCGCACCGGAGGCGGGGGCGGGGGCGCCGCAGCAGGAGGCTCCTCGCGCACCGGGTACGCAGGCCACCGGGCGGCCACGGCCGGGTGGGTCGGGTTCGCGCGTGCCGGGTGCGCGTGCTTCGGCGAAGGGCGCTCCGGTGTCCGCACAGGCCGCGCCCGCGGTCAGCACCGGCACCGGCGCCGGACGCTCGCGGGCCGACGAGGCCGGTGCACCCGGCGCCCGTGGCCGCCCGCCCGCGCGGTCCGCGGCGGTGCTCGGTCCGGACACGCTCGGCGCCGACGCCGCTCCCGTCGTCCAGCGAGCCGAAGCGACCGCCGCAGCCCCGAGGACCGACCGTACGCCGGCGCCCGCACGGCTCCCGCTGGTCCGCCGCATCGCGGTGGTCTCCGGCGCCTCCGGCGAGAGCGCCCCGGGGGCGGACCCTGTCGGCCGGCCCCTCCAGCGGACCGCCACCGGAGCCGGGTCCCTCCCCGCTGCCGCCGGTGCCCGTCCCGGCCACCCCGGCGAAGGGGCTCCGGCGGACCGCGCCGAATCGACGCACGCCGTGGTGCGGGCCCGCCCTGTCGGCCGGTCGCTGACCGTCGCCCGGGTACCCGCCACACCCAGGCGCCAAGTGCCCGCCGTGCACCCCGCCGTCCCCCCGGCGCACATCGACGGACCGTCCCCCGACACACCCGTACAGCGGACGGCCGACCACGCGCCCCCTCTCGGCACCCCGCCGACCGAAGTCCCGGCGCCCGTCGCACTCCCGGACGTGGTCGACCCCGCCCCCGCTCCGGCGACAGCACCGGCCATGCCTGTCGTCCAGCGGCAGGCGGAGACCGTGGTCGACGAGCCCGTGCAGCGCACGGCCGACCGTCCTGCCCTCGCTGCTTCGGCGCCCGAACTCCCGCCTCCCACCCGACCCTTGACGCCGGAAGCCGCCACCCCCGCACCAGCCATGCCCACACTCCGGCGCCAGACGGAGACCGCAGCCGACGAGCCCGTGCAGCGCTCGGCCGACCGACCTGCCCTCGCTGCTTCGGCGCCCGAACTCCCGCCTCCCACCCGACCCTTGACGCCGGAAGCCGCCACCCCCGCACCAGCCATGCCCACGCTCCGGCGCCAGACGGAGACCGCAGCCGACGCGCTCGTGCAACGCGCAGCCGACCACCCCACCCTCGGCGCACCGGCACCCGAACTCCCCACCACGACAGAGCCCTTGGGAGCGGATCCCGCCCTTCCCACACCGGGCATGCCGATCGTCCAGCACCCGACGGAGAGTCTCTCCGGCACCCCCGTGCAACGCGCGGCCGGCCGACCGACTCTCGGTCCGCCGCTGACTGAACTCCCCGCCACCGCAGCACCCTTGGGCACCGGCGCGGCCGTCCGGGCGCGGACCGTTGAACTCCCCGCCGCGGCTGCGCCCTCGGGGCCGGCCCTTGCGACCCCTCCGGCCCTGCCGGTCGTGCAGCGGCAGCCGGAGGCTCCGGTTGCCGAGGGCGGCCCCGGGCGGACCGCGCGACGTCCGCGCGCCGGGTTGGGGGCCCCGCTGCCCGCGATGCCACCGACCGCCAACCACCCCGCGGTCCCGGACACCGTCCAGCGCATACCCGTGCCGGGAGCGGGACAGCACCCCGTGTCCCCGGCCCCGTCACCGGCACCCCCGTCACCAGCTCCCACGTCACCGACCAGCGCATCCCGGCACGGCGGTCGCCCCGGAGTTCCCGCGCCACCCGCAGGAGCCCGGGCGAGCGGGCCCGTCCCGCTCGTCCTCGCCGGTCGGGCCGGGACCCCGGGCCGGGCGCCGGCCGCTCCGCACCGCAGTATCCAGTTGCTCGCGGCGCGGCCCCTGGCCGTTGGCAGCGGCCGGGACATGGGGAGCGCGACGGCCCCCGTCACTGCCGCCCGTGCGGTGAGCCACCCCGTGGTCGCGGCACGCTGGGCCGCCCCGCACGCCACCGCCGCGCCCTCCACCGCCGCGCCGCAGCACGTGCAGCGAGCGCCCGGCTCCCCCGGCCCGCACCCGGCGTCCGCGTCCGGCCCCGTTCGCCCGTCCGAACCCGTTCGCCCGTCCGACCGCCTTCGTGGGCCCGAAGCCCTCCGAACCTCCGGCCCCGGGCGGCCGTCCGGCCCGCTGCCCGTGACCGCCCCGCACGCGCCACCGCTGGTGGTCCGGCCTTCCCCGGCCGAATCCTCGGCGCGGCCCGTGCCCGTGGTGCCGCTGCTGCGGTCCAGGACGCCGGACCCCGGCGGCATGCCGGGAGTCCCCCCGGCGGCGCCCCCGCCCCCGCTCCCCGTGCAACGCGACACCGGCAGCGTCCGCAGCACCGTCCCGACCACCACCGCCCAGCACACGACCGCCCAGCGCACCACCACCCCGGCCACCGCCACCACCACCGCCCCGCGCACCACCGTTCCGGACCAGCGGGTCACCGCCTCCGACCGAACCGGCGGAGGTCCGCGGGACGCCGGACCACAGGGCGGCGATCTCGACCTGGACGACCTGGCACGCCGCCTGCTCGACCCGGTCGCCCGCCTGCTGCGCGCCGAGCTGCGGCGCGGCCGGGACCGCGCGGGCAGGACCTTCGACGGCCGGCGCTGAGCACCCGCACGAACGAGAAACGGACGACGGACCGATGACGGACAACATCTTCGCGACCAGCGTGTTCTTCCGGCTGGCGATCGGCGGCAACGACCTGGGCGCCTTCCACACCTGCTCCGGCATGGGCGCCGAGGTCGAGATGGAGAGCTACGCCGAGGGCGGCAACAACGGCTTCACCTGGCAGCTACCGGGTCGCGTGACCTGGTCGAACATCACCCTCACCCGGCCGGTCACCGCCGACACGGCGAAGATCGGCCGCTGGCTGGACGAGACGCTGCGGCGGGTCGAACCGAAGGACGGCGAGATCGTGGCCCTGCGGCCCGACCTGAGCCGGATCATCAGCTGGCAGGTCTTCGGGATCGTCCCGGTCCGCTGGCAGGGTCCGTCCTTCGACCCCGCCAACTCCGCGGCCGCGGTGGAGACCCTGGAGATCGCCCACGCGGGACTGGTCCCCGCCTGACCGCCCCACCACCGCCTCGTCCCTCCACCGCTCCGCCCCACCAGTACCCCCGTCCGACGACCGCCGCACTCCCGCTCCGGAAGGAAGCCACGCCATGGCCTTCTCGGCACGCGCCAGCCGCGCCAGGGCCCAGCTCACCCTGAAAGAGCCCCCGGCCTCGGTCGGGGCCAAGCCCGGCGGGACGATCGCCCGGCTCGACCTCCAGTTCAACCCCTCGACCCTGCAACTGGGCAAGACCACCGAGTGGCGACGGTCCCCGTCCCGGATGGCGGGGCAGTCGGCGCTGCCCGAGTTCGTGGGCAGCGGCCCGCGCACCCTGAGCCTGGAGGTCTTCCTGGACGCCACCGCCACCCACGACGACTCGGTGGAGCAGGCGGTCGAGAAGCTGATGAAGGCGTGCGTGCCGACCCCGGCCAGTATCGGCCGCAAGAAGCCGGCGAGCCCCTGGGTGCGCTTCGAGTGGGGCAGCGCGCGGACCACCTCGTTCGACGGGGTGCTGTCGAACCTGTCGGTCTCGTACACGCTCTTCGACGTGGACGGCACGCCGTTGCGGGCGACCTGCTCGCTGTCCATCGAGGAGGCGAGCGTCGAACCGCCCGGCCAGAACCCGACGTCGGGCGCGCGCACCGCGCGCAGCACGCACACCCTGGTGGCAGGCGACAGCCTGGCGATGCTGGCCTGGCGCGAGTACGGCGACGCGACGGCCTGGCGGGTCATCGCGGAGGCGAACGGCATCGACGACCCGATGGCGCTCGCCCCGGGCACCGAGTTGGTGGTGCCGGCCCTGCGGGACGACGACCACGCCCGGGTGACCGGCGACGGGCACACCTTCGACAACGGTCTCGACAACGGACGAAGCAGCGGCAGCGGCGAGGGGGAACGGTGAGCGGGTTCGATTCCGGGGGCAGGTCCTTCGCGGCCGACCCGATCGTGGAGGCCCCCGGCGAGCTGCCGCAGATCTGGGCGGCGCAGCTGGTCAGCTGCGTGGTCGACGAGAACGTGAGCCTGCCGGACGCCGCCGTGCTCACCTACCGCGACCCCGACCACGAGTTCCTGCGTTCCACCGGCATCACCATCGGCTCCCCGCTGCGCGTGTCGGTGACGACGGCGAAGGGGCAGGCACGGGAGCGGCTGTTCAACGGGGAGGTCACGGCCCTGGAGATCGACCGGGACGGCACCGGGTCGTTCACCGTCGTCCGCGCCTACTCCAAGGCCCACCGGCTCCAGCGCGGCCGCAAGGTCGTCGCGTACCGGAACATGACGGCCGCGGACATCGTCCGCAAGGTGGCCGCGGGCGCCGGCCTGGCCGTCGGGAGGGTGGAGGCCGCGCCGGTGACGTACCGGCAGCTGTCCCAGGCGAACGTCTCCGACTGGGAGTTCCTGCAGTTCCTCGCGGGCGAGAGCGGTGCGCAGGTGCGCGTCGACGACAAGGGGCTGCTCCAGTTCACCAGGCCCGCGAAGGCGTCCGAGGCGCCCGCCCCCTCGACCTCGGCCGCGCTCGACCCGATGGTCCTGGAGTACGGGCGCAACCTGCTGGCGCTGCGGGCCGCGCTGTCGGCCTCCGACGGCGCCTCGAAGGTGCAGGTGCGCGGCTGGGACGTCGCCACGAAGCGGCCGTTGGTCGCCGAGCAGCCGTCCGTGGTCAGCGACACCGTGGTGCCGGGGCTCGCTCCCGGGTCGGCCGCCCGGTTCGGGAGGTCGGCCGTGGCCGTCACCGACACCCCCTACCGGACGCAGGCGGAGACGGCGGCGGTAGCCCGCGCGGCGGCGGCCCGGGTGAGCGCCGGCTTCGGCGACCTGGAGGCGGTGGCCGAGGGCAATCCGCTGCTGCGGGCGGGCAGACCGGTGGCGCTGGGCAACGTGGGGCCGGCGTTCTCCGGCCGCTACACGGCAACGGCCGTGCAGCACGTGCTGGAGCCGCACGGCGGCTACCGCACCACCGTGTGGGTCGGCGCCGGCCCGGACCGCTCCCTGCCCGGTCTGACGACCGGCGCCGACGCTCCGGGGCGCGGCCCGCGCATCCCCGGCCTGGCGATCGGCGTGGTGACGGACGTGCGCGAGCCGAACGGCTCCGAACGCGGCGCGGTGCGCCTGACGTTCCCCTGGCTGGACGACACGTACGTCACCGACTGGGTGCGCACCGTCCAGTGGGGCGGCAAGGGCGGTGGCGGGGTGGTGAGCCCCGAGGTGAACGACGAGGTGCTGGTCGGGTTCGAGCAGGGCCTGCTGGACAGTCCGTACGTGATCGGCGGGCTCTACAACGGGGTGGACCAGCCCTCGCCGCACGAGGTGCCGCTGGTCGACCGGACCAGCGGCAAGGTCAACCGCCGTTCGGTGGCCTCGCGTTCGGGTCACCGCGTGGAGCTGCTGGACGCGCCGGCGCCGGGCCCCTCCGGGCTGCGGCTGGTGACCGGGGACGAACGGCTGGAGGTCCGGCTGGACGACCGCCGGGACCGGATCGAGCTCACCGTGTACGCGGGACGGAACCGTCCGCTGACCTCCGTCCTGCTGGACCGGGACGGCATCACCCTCGACGCCCGGCAGGGCACCGTGAAGGTGACCGGCCGGCAGGTGGACATCGACGGCACGGCCGGGGTCAGCATCGGTGGCCGGTCGGTCCGGGTGTCCGGGACGACGGAGGTCTCCGTCGACGGCGGCCTGCTCGCCGTCCTCAAGGCCCGGCTCATCCGGATCAACTGACCCCGTGTGAGCGTCCCCCGCTCCCCCGACCCTTCCCCCTCCCCGCCCC
>NZ_LGDO01000103.1:0-14327 GCF_001279805.1 Streptomyces sp. XY431 | reverse complement strand
GGCGTGAACGACGGTGGGGCGGGGCGCGCCCGTCCCACCGTCGGGCGGGCGGGGCCGCGCCCGGGGTCGGACCGTGACGGTCCGGTGCTCCCGGGGTCAGACCGTGGCGGTCCGACGCCCGAACTGCTGGTTGGTGCCGCCGTTGCAGGCCCACTGTTCGAGCGCGGCGCCGTCGTTGGTGGCCTGGTTGACGACGTCCAGGCACCTGCCGCTGTGCCGGGCGATCAGCCGGACGTTCCCGGAACCGTCGCCGACCGGCTGGACCTGCCACTGCTGGGACAGCGCACCGGTGCAGGTGTTCTGCACGGCGAGGGCCCCGTCGACGGTCGACCCGCCCTGGACGTCCAGGCACTTGCCGCTGTGCCGGGCCATGACCTGCGCGTAGCCGGTGCCGAGGTCCTTCAGGAAGAAGTTCTGGTTGGCGCCGTTGCCGCAGGTCCACTGGAGGAGCCGGGCCGACTCGGCGAAGGAGTACTCGCCGACGTCGACGCACTTGCCGCTCTGCCGGCCGACCAGTTGCTGCCAGGTGGCGTTGAGCGGGGTGATCCGGCCGGTGGCCGCGTTCACGGTGATCTGCGGCGAGTAGCCCAGGGTGAGGGTGGTGTCGGTGGGGAAGGCGAGCGGGAGCCACACGTACTGCGAGTCGTTGACCGTGCCGCCCGTGGCGTTGCCCCAGCGGTCGCCCAGGTAGAGGTAGCTGGTCCCCTGGCTGCCGACCACCGGCAGGACGAAGGCGGTCTGGCTGGCGTAGGTGATCCCGTCGCCGGCGTCCCGCAGTCCGCTCCAGGTGCCGGTGATGCTGCCGGCGGTCGCGTACTTCTGCTGGTTGGGGGCCCAGCCGGTGGCTCCGGAGGTCAGCAGGAAGTACACACCGTTGCGCTTGAACAGGGCCGGGGCCTCGCGGGACTCGCCGTTCCACAGGCTCTGCACCTGCGCGTCGATGCCGGTGTAGTCGGCGGTGAGGCGGTAGATGTGCAGGTCGCGGTTCTCGTTGGCGGCGGAGACCATGTAGCCGGTGCCGTCGTCGTCGACGTAGGTGGTGATGTCCCGGGACATCGCCCCCGCCGGACGGAAGCTGCCGCGCCAGGTGTAGTCGCCGTCGACGGTGGCGGAGACCGCGACGGCCGCCCGGGCCTCGCTGTAGTCGGTGGCGCTGCCTTCCTTGTGCATCCACATGACGAACTGTCCGGTGACGGCGTTGTACATCACCTTGGGGCGCTCGATGTTGGCGCCGGCCAGCTCCGGGTCGGTCGCCTGCGTCAGCACGTGCCGGCGGAACTCCCAGGTCTTCAGGTCGGTCGAGCGGTACGCGGAGACGTAGCGGAACGAGTTGTCGGCGTTGCGGTTCTCGCCGAACCAGTAGTAGTACGCACCGACCTTGATCACACCGCCGCCGTGGGCGTGCAGCGGGTTGCCCGCGGTGTCCACGAACTGGGTCCCGTTGGTGACCGTCACGGCGACCGCCTCGGCCTGCCCGACGCCCTGGAACAGGGAGACGCACAGGGCCAGCACGGCGCCGCCGACTGCCGTTCTCAAACGCAGCATGTCCACTCTCGTCCTTCGTTCAACGACGCGCCCGCGGGCCGACCGTGGCGCGGCGGAGCATCCGGCAGGTGCGGATGACCGCGCGGCAGCGGCTGTGCCGGCGCCGCCGCCCGGGCCGGGCGGCGGCGGGGACCGATCGCGGGTGCGTCGTGGGTGGGGGTGGCCCCGACCGTCGGCGACAGCGCGTCCGTCGCTGATGTTCGCGCAAACAATCGGGGTGATGGAGAGTTTCAAAGCGCTGTTCGGTTATGTCAAGGCTTCTGACCGATTCACAGGCGGAGTGGGGCAATCAGGCCCGAATCATCCACCAGGGGCATACGTCCGACCACACATCGTCATGTTTGAGCGTTGTTTTTCGTTGCTTCCTGTTCGATCGAGAAGCCGGCCGGTGCCGCCCCGGAGTGCGTGGCCGACACGTGCGCCCCTGCTCCGGACGGCGTGCGTCCGGAGCAGGGGCGACGGGGGGCTACTTGTGGCAGGAGCGGTCAGTCGACGGTCCAGGTCTGCACGGCGGAGCCGGTGTCGGGCTGCAGGGTCACCCCGGCGCCGTTGGTCGCCGAGGCGGCGGTGAGCACCGGGCCGCCGGCGGAGGCGATGGTGTACCGGTCGTCGTCGGGGCGGGCCGTGATCCTCCAGCGCTGGCCGGTCCGGCCCGCGTCGCAGGTCCGCTGGACCACGGTGGCGCCGACGGCGCTCCCGGACGCCTCGGCGCACTTCCCGGAGTCCTTGTTGGTCATGGTGTAGGTACCGTCGGACTGCGGGGACACGGTCCAGGTCTGCTTGGGGCCGCGGTTGGGTGCCCACATCACGAGGCCGGTGCCGTCGTTGGTGGAGCCGGCGTTCTCCAGGGCGACACCGTCGACGTCCCCCGTCACGATGACGTGCTCACCCTCCACCGTGCGCACCGTGCCGGGCCACGGGACGCCCGGAGCGGCGTGGTAGCCGATTCCGGCGGCGGTCCAGCGCTGACCGTGCTGGGCGAGCCGCTGGCGGAAACCGGTCCAGTCGCGGCCGGACTGCGGGGTCCAACCGACCTCGGCGACGGCGGGCAGCCGGGGGAAGCTCATGTGGTCGGCGTACTCCTGGGGCGAGGGCCAACGGGTGGCGGGGTTCGGCAGGTTGCTGCTGCCCTCGTAGGCGCGGTCGGCCCAGAGGGCGGCCTCGACGCCGGCGATCTGCCCGGCCGGGACGATGGCGCCGGTGCCGTCGAGCTTGCCGGTGACGGTCTCGGGGTCCCAGGCGTAGGAACGCTGCACCGGCACGTAGCCGGACCAGCTCAGGCCGTAGGGGGTGGAGACGTCGTACTTCATGTCCAGGTAGGCGTGGTCGGACGGGGACATGATGTATTCGGCGCCCTGCGCGACGCCCTGACGGAGGTGGGTGATGCCCGGCTTCTCGCTCGCCGTGCCGATGGTCTCCCGGTCGCTGTCCTCGCCCCAGTACTGGAGCAGGCTGCCGGCGGGGAGGGGGGACTGGCCGAGCTGGTGCCAGCCGATCACGGTCTTCTTCCGGGCGGTGGTCGCGTCGGCGGCCGCCTCGACGTAGGCGTCGTACTCGCCCTGGGTGGCCTGCGGGGTCTCGTCGCCGCCGAGATGGACGTAGGGGCCGGGGGTGAGCTCGGCCACGGCGTCGACGACGGTCCGAAGAAAGTTCTTCGTCGCGTCCTGGTGCTTCTGGTCCTTCAGACAGTAGAGGCTGATGCCGACCTCGAAGCCGGAGTAGGGGGCCTTCGCCCGGTCGTCGCAGTTCAGTTCGGGAACCGAGGCCAGGGCGGCCATGGTGTGCCCGGGGCCGTCGATCTCGGGGACCACGGTCATGAAGCGGGACGCCGCGTAGGAGACGATCTCCTTGTAGTCGGCCGCTGTGTAGTACCAGTCGGTGCCGCCGGTGAAGCCGCTCTGGGTGCTGGCGCCGACCTTGGTCAGGTCGGGCAGGGCGTCGACGGCGATGCGCCAGCCCTGGTCGTCGGTGAGGTGCAGGTGCAGCTTGTTGATCTTGTAGGCCGCAGCCTCGTCGATGTAGCGCTTGACCTGCTCGACGGGGAAGAAGCGGCGGGCGACGTCCAGCATCACGCCGCGGTACTCGTAACGGGGCGCGTCGGAGACCTTCGCGGGCGCGACCGTCCACGTCCGGGACTGCCTGGTGCGGGACTCGACCGCGGCGGGCAGCAGCTGACGCAGCGTTTGCACGCCGCGGAACAGGCCCTGGGCTCCGTGCGCCGTGACGACGACGCCGTTCCTGCCGGACGCGATGGTGTACCCCTCGGCACCCAGCGAGGCCGGGCCCCCGGGGTCCAGGACGAGTGCCTTGTCCGGCGCCTCGGTCTTCCGGACCACCTTGAGGTCGTAGCCCGTCGCGGGCGCGAGCAGCTTCGCGAGGTAGCTGCCGACGCCCTGGGCTGCCGCGTCCTTGGAGAGGACGGCGATCCGGGTCCTGGGAGTGAGGGTGAACCCCGCGCCCGGCACCGCCTGCTGCGAGACCGGTTGCGGTACCAGGGCGTACGGGGCGGAGGTGGGCGCGGCGGGAGTGGGCGCGGCGGCGGCCGGCGAGAGTACGGCCGTGAGCGGGAGGGTGAGGGCGGCCGAGGCTAGCGCGACAAGACCTCGGCCCCGTCGGTGGAACCGGTGCATGATGGACTCCTTCTGTGGGGGGAAGGCCCGGAGCCGCTCGACGGCGGGCGGCCGGGAGGGCGCGGTACGCGCCGGCGGCGGAGGGTGCGTCGCCCGGGATCGGCGCCGGGGACCCTGCCGCGCTGCAGGCTGCTCGTCCTGTGGCAGCAGTACATGAAGCCGACAGTGCGACAGAGCACGAAAGGCGCTCGCAGATGCTCCAAGAGTGAGCTTTTCGAGCAGCTTCAACCACGAAGGTGTCAGGGTGCCCAGCGGGGCGTCAAGGCCTACCCGGCCGTAGCTTCGGCCGCTTCCGCACCCGGGGAACGGGCATGCCGAAGGGCCCGTCCCCCTGGCTCGGGGCCGGAGGACGGGCGTTCGGGGGGCGGTCCGGGGCTACTTCGCGGGGACCTGCTTCACGGAGGGCTGCTTCACGAGGACCTGCTTCACGGGGGGCTGCTTCACGAGGACCTGCTTCACGAGGGGCTACTTCACGGACCCCGCGGTGAGGCCGGAGACGACCTTGCGCTCGATGAGCGCGAAGAGGACGACGACCGGCACGATGGCGATGACCGAGCCGGCGAACAGGAAGTTCCACTGGACGGTGTAGTTGCCGATGAAGCTGTTGATGCCCACCGTCAGCGGCTGGTTCTCCGGGACCGTGGACAGGGTCAGCCCCATGACGAACTCGTTCCAGGCCGCGATGAAGGTGAAGATCATCGCGGTGACGACCCCTGGCATCGCGAGCGGCAGGGTGATCCGCAGCAGCGCCCCTCCCCTGCCCAGCCCGTCGATCATGGCGGACTCCTCCAGCGCCACCGGGATGGAGGCGAAGTAGGCGGTGAGGATCCAGATGGCGAAGGCCAGGTTGAAGGCCGCGTTGCACAGGATCAGCGTCCACACCGAGTTCAGCATGTCCAGTTGGTAGAACTCGCGGTAGAGGCCCACCAGCAGGGAGGTGGGCTGGAACATCTGGGTGACCAGCACCAGCAGCAGGAACAGTTTGCGGCCGCGGAAGCGCACCCGGGCCGTGTAGTACGCGGCGGGGACGGCGACCAGCAGGACGAGCAGGGTGGACCCGGCGGCGACGAGCAGGGTGACGCGGAGGTTGTCGCCGAGGTGGGACTCGCGCCACACGTCGACGAAGTTCGCCCACTCGAACGAGGACGGCAGGTAGCCGGCGTCGCGCAGTTCACTCGCCGGCCGCAGTGCGGTGATCACCATCTCGGCGTACGGCAGCAGGAACCCGGCCGCCAGCAGCCAGGCGGCAGCGGCGACCAGCAGGGTGCGCGGGCGGAAGGTGCGGGTGGCGCGCGGGGCGGCGGCCCGGCCACCGCCCTTGGCAGCACGGGGAGTCGCGACGGGCGGGGCGGACTCCGACGGTGCGAGGGTGGAGCGGGCCATCAGTTCTCCTCCTGGTTCCAGCGGCTGGCCTTGAGGAAGACGACGACCATGACGACGACGAGGGCGAAGTTCACCACGGACATCGCGGCGGACTCCCCGATGTCCGAGTTCTTGAGCTGGTACATGAACACGGTGGTGGTGGCGGTGTCGCTGTCCGGACCGCCGTGGGTCATGCTCCAGATGATCGGGAAGGAGTTGAAGACGTTGATCAGATTGATGACCACTCCGACCAGGAACGCCGGCCGCAGCAGCGGGAGGGTGATCCGGAGATACGTCTGCCAGGGGCCGGCGCCGTCCACCCGGGCCGCCTCGTAGACCTCGCCGGGGACGGTCTGCAGTCCTGCCAGCAGGGTGTAGGTGGTGAAGGGCAGGGAGACGAAGACGGCGACGAACATCATCCAGGGCCAGGCCGTCGCGGGGTCGCCGAGCCAGTCCCGGGGGCTGTCGATCAGACCGAGGTCGGTCATGAGGGTGTTGAGGACGCCCGCGGTCTGGTTGAGCATCCACTTGAAGCCGATGGCGGTCATCACGACCGAGGCGGCCCAGGGCGCGATGAGCGCCCAGCGGGTGAGGCGCCGGCCGGGGAACTTCTGGTTGAAGAGCTGGGCCAGCGCCAGGGAGACCAGCATGGTCGCGCCGACCACGACCACCGTCCACAGCACGGTCGACAGGACGACCGAGGGCAGTGACGGTTCCGCGAACAGCTGCTTGTACTTGTCGAATCCGGCCGAGCCCCGGACGAATCCGCTGCTGCTGATCCTCAGGAACGAGGTGCGGACCATCTCGTAGACCGGCCAGAGGACGACCAGTGCGATCAGCAGGACGGCCGGCCCGATCCAGGGAAGCGGTCCCAGCCGGGCCAGGCCGCCCCTGTCCTTGCGGACCGGGCGCGATGTGGTTGAAGTGGTGGACACGAGGGAGTGCCTGCCTTCCGTGACAATGCGGTGCGCGGGCTGCCTACTTGTCGGAGACCGCTGCCTCGGCCTTCTTCTGCAGCTCCCCCAGGACCTTGGCCGGGTCGTTCACGGCCGTGCCGCCGCTCTTCTTGATCTCGGCGGAGACGGCGTCCCAGGTCGTGTCGCCGAGCGGGTAGAACACCGCGTTCGGCAGCAGCGAGAAGAAGGGCTCGAGGTCCTGGTGCCTGCCGTTGCCGGTCATCTCCCCGAGGGTGTCCTCGGTGACCGGCATCAGGTTGTAGAGCTCGTCGAACTTGAGCGTGTTCTCCTTGGCGTACGCGAAGTCGAGGAACGCGCGGACCTGCTCCTTGTGGCCGGGGCCCTTGAACGCCATCATCCAGTCGGCGACGCCGAGCGTGGACTTCAGCGCACCGGCCTTTCCGGGGATCGGCGCGACGCCGTAGTCGACCTTGCCGTCCTTGGACATCTGGATCAGCGAGGGGTGGCCGTTGAGCATCGCGACCTTGCCGGCCGCGAAGTCCGCGAAGGCGGTCTTGCGGTCCGTCGTCGCGGGGTTGGCGTAGGTCAGGCCGGGAGCGACGAGGTTCGTCTTCAGCCAGGTGAACGCGTCGATGTTGGCCTGGCTGTTGAGTGTGTAGGCGCCCTTGGCGTCCGTGACACCGCCGGCGTTGCCGAGCTCCCAGATCAGGGACTCGCCCTGGGCCTCCTCGGGCCCGAGCGGCAACGCGTAGGGGGTCACACCCGGCACCGCCGCCTTGATCTTCTCGGCGGCGGCCTTGACGTCGTCCCAGCTCTTGGGGGCCTCGGTGATGCCCGCCTGGGCGAAGAGCGCCTTGTTGTAGAAGAACGCCCGCGCCGAGGCGACGAACGGGATCCCGTAGGGCTTGCCGTCGACCTCGCCGGCCTTGGCGAAACTGTCGATCAGGTTGGCCCGGGTCTGCTCCGAGAGCACCTCGTCCGCCCGGTACAGCAGGTTGTCGGCGACCTTGTCCGCGTAGCCGCCGGTCTGCAGGACGTCGGGCACGTTGCCGCTCTGGATCATCGTCTTGACCTGCGAGTCGATGTCGTTCCAGTTGATCACCTGGACGTCGACCTTGATCTTCGGGTTGGCGGCGGTGAACCGGTCCGCCACGTCCTTCCAGTAGGACGCCGAGCTGTTCGAGGCCTTGTCGCCGTAGTCGGCGGCCACCAGCTTCAGCGTCACGTCCTTGTCGGCGGAGGCCGTGCTGCCGCCGCTGCCGCAGGCGGTGAGGGCGAGCGCCCCGAGGGTGCAGGCACAGGCCGCTGCGAGAGAGCGCTTGTTCATCGTCAGTACCGCCTTGTCTCCCGGCCGGTCTCGACGACGCGGCCCAGTGGGGGTCCGGAAACTGCCGCAGAGTTCGGAGCGTGCATACACGTGGAAGATCCAACCGTGTTTCGCTCATAAACGAGCATCTGCCGTGGGCAAAGTAAACACGAGCAGGCGGGGCCCGAGCCAGACCCGTTACGCAAACGATGCCAACGTGACAGGCGTCCAGCACCGGAGGAACACAGAAGGAACACCTGACGGCGGCGCCACCGGCCGACCGGTCACCGTCCTCCCGCCCGACGCCGGAACGGAAAGCGCCCGGCGGGCTGCCGCGGGAGCGGAGCCCGCCGGGCGGAGGCGCTTCGTGCACCCGGTTACGGCGGCGTGAGGGTGGTCCGGGAGAATCAGACCGCAATAACCTCGATACCGGCCTCGATGAACCGCGCCGCCATCTCGGGAACCAGACCGGAGTCCGTGACCAGCACGTCGATCCGGTCCAGGCCGCAGATCCGGGCGAAGGCGCGTCTGCCGATCTTGGACGAGTCCGTCGCGAGGACCACCTTCCGGGCGCGCTCCGCGAGCAGCCGGCTGATGCCGGCCTCGTCCTCGTGGTGCGTCATCACGCCGAGTCTCGGGTCGACGCCGTCCACGCCCAGCACGGCGACGTCGAGGACCACCTGGTTCAGCACGCCCTCCGTCAGCGGCCCGACCAGCTCGTAGGTCTGGGGCCGCGCCACGCCACCGGTCACCACCAGCTTGAACTGCGGGCGGACCGCGAGTTCACCGGCGATGTTCAGGGAGTTGGTGACGACCGTGTAGAGCGGCCCGGAGGCCGCGTCCCCCCGCTCCGCGGGCCCCCCGCCGGCCCGGAGCACCAGTGCCCGGGCCACCTCGGTGGTGGTGGTGCCGCCGTTGAGGCCGACGACGTCCCCCTCCCCCAGCAGTTCGGCCACCGCGGTCGCGATGCGCTGCTTGTCCGACACCCGGCGCGAGGACTTGTAGCGCATCGGGAGTTCGTAGGAGACGCCGTGCGCGATCGCCCCTCCGCGCGTACGGACGAGCAGCCGCTGCTCGGCCAGCTCGTCGAGGTCGCGCCGGATGGTCGCCGGCGACACCGCTACCGAAACAGCCGCCTCGTCGACGTCCAGCTTGCCGTCGACCGCGAGCAGTTCGAGCAGCTTGCTCCACCTCTCCTGCTTGGACATGCGCAGCAACCCTTCTTCGACTGGAACTCCGGCACCGCGCCGCGTCCGGCGGGAACGGAAACCGCCCTGGGCGGCCGGTCCGCCGACCCGGGACGTATGCGCGGAGTTGATCGTATCGCCGCACCGTCGCGCAAGGCGTGGCGCGGGCAAACCGCGCACGTCACACGACATTCGGCGGCCGACCTCTGGACTCGGCGAGCCTTCTGCATGGATACTGCGCTCACACATCTTGATGGATTTCGCATCTTTGGCGCTATCAGTGCGCATCTTCGATCATCCAGGATGGTTCGGCACCCATGATCAGCAACAACTCCCCGTCCCCGGTCGGCTCCACGCCCCCCGCTGCGCCCCCGTCCGACGGCCACCCGCCCGGGTGCGTGATCGCACTCGACGTCGGCGGCACCGGGATGAAGGGCGCCGTTCTCGACCACGGCATGCGCCCGCTGCACACCGTGCACCGACCCACTCCGCGCGCCGACGGGCCGTCCGCCGTCCTCGACGCCATCACCGACACCCTGCTCGCCCTGAACCGCTCGGCCACCGAATCCGGACTGCCGGTGCACCACGCGGGGGTGGCCGTCCCCGGCATCGTCGACGACGCCCGCCGGCTCGCCGTCCGGTCGGTGAACCTCGGCTGGCAGGACCTCCCGCTCGCCGCCCTGCTGGAGGAACGGACCGGCCTGCCCGTCACCCTGGGCCACGACGTCCGCGCGGGCGGCGTCGCCGAGTGCGCGATGGGGGCTGCCCGCGGGGCGGACGACGTCCTGTTCGTCGCCATCGGCACCGGCATCGCCGCGGCCCTCGTCTGCGACGGCCGACCGGTCCTGGCCCGCGGGTACGCGGGCGAGATCGGCCACATCCCCGTCGCGTCCGGGATGGGAACGTGCGCCTGCGGAGGCTCCGACTGCCTGGAGACGGTGGCCTCCGCCGCCGCCGTGGCGTCCGCCTACACCGCGCGCACCGGCCGGCCCGTGTCCGGCGCGGCCGACGTGGCCGCCCTGACCGCGCAGGGCGACCCCGTGGCACGAGCGGTCTGGGACCGGGCCGCGACCGGACTGGCGGAAGCACTGGCCACCGCCACCACCCTGCTCGCGCCGGAACTGATCGTGCTGGGCGGCGGCCTCGCCGAGGCGGACCGGCTCCTGCTCGACCCCGTGCGGGCCGGCCTGACGGAGCGCCTGACGTTCCAGCGCCGTCCCGTTCTCGTGCGGGCCGAGCTGGGCGACCGGGCGGCCTGTCTCGGCGCGGGCCTCGCGGCCTGGCGGGCGGCCGGGCACCCCGTGACCCGGTCGGCGGCCGGACACCCCGTGGCCCGGGTGGCCGCCGACCACCCCGTGGCCCCGGGCCGGACGGGAGGAACCGACCGATGATCCTCACCGTCACCCTCAACGCCGCGCTCGACGCCACCTGGAGCGTCGACAGCCTGCGGCCCCGCACCTCCCACCGCGTCGAGGACGCGCAGGAACGGGCGGGCGGCAAGGGGATCAACGTCGCCCGCGTGCTCGGCGGCCTCGGGCACGACCCGGTGGCCACCGGCCTGGTGGGCGGGGCGACCGGCCGCCGGATCCTCGACGGACTGCGGACCGCCCGCATCCGGAGCGAGTTCGTCGAGGTGACCGGCGAATCACGCCGGACCCTGGCCGTCGTCTCGCGCGACGACGGCGATGCCACCGTGTTCAACGGGCGCGGGCCGTCGGTGACCGCGGCCGAGTGGCAGCTCTTCCACCGGCGCTACGCCGCCCTGGCCACCGGGGCACGCGTGGTGGTCCTCAGCGGCAGTACCCCGCCCGGCCTCCCGGTGGACGCCTACGCGCAGCTCGTCCGCACGGCGGCGGCGGCCGGTGCGCTCACGGTGCTCGACACCAGCGGCCCGGACCTCCTCCGGGCCCTCGATGCCCGGCCCGACGTGGTCAAACCCAACGCCGAGGAGATCGCCGCGGCAACCGGGCAGGCGGACCCGGCCCGCGCGGCCGCGGCGCTGCGGTCCCTGGGCGCCCGCACGGTCGTCGCCTCCGCCGGCGCCGACGGCCTGCACGCCGTCACCCCGGAGGGCACCTGGCGGGCGGTGCCCCCCGAACGTCTCGCCGGCAATCCCACGGGCGCCGGCGACGCCTGCGTGGCCGCGATCGCCGCCGGGCTGGACGCGGGCTCGGCCTGGCCGGACATCCTCCGCACGGCGGTGGCCCTGTCGGCCGCCGCCGTCCCCTGCCCGGTCGCCGGCGAGGTCGACACCGCCGTCTTCCGGCGGCTGCTCCCCCGGGTCGTCGTCGAGGCGGTACCGCCGGCCCCGGTGCGATGACCCCTCGCACCGTTTGCGCGAAACTGATTGATGGATGCGCTTTACGAGCAACTATTGACAGAAAGAGTGCTCATGAAACAGCATTCTGAGCAACGGGGCATCCCAGCCGACCCCTTCCATCCCCTCCGACCGCAAGGAACCCGCGTGACCACCTTCGAAACCTCCCGCACCTCGGCCGAGATCGCCTCGCAGCCCGAGACCTGGACCCACGCAGCCCGCTCCGCCGGCTCGCACACCGACGCGCTGCCGCGCCGCGGTGAGCGGGTCGCCGTGGTCGGCTGCGGCACCTCCTGGTTCATGGCCCACGCCTACGCGCAACTGCGCGAGAGCGGCGGCCACGGCGAGACCGACGCCTTCGCCGCCTCCGAGTTCCCCCTCGGCCGCGGCTACGACCGCGTCGTGGCCATCACCCGCTCCGGCACCACCACCGAGGTCGTCGACCTGCTGGCGAAGATCAAGGGCAGCGTCGCGACCACCGCCCTCACCGCCGACCCGGCGACCCCCGTGATGACGACCGCCGACCAGGCGGTCGTGCTCGACTTCGCCGACGAGGAATCGGTCGTCCAGACCCGGTTCGCCACCACCGCACTCGTCCTGCTGCGCGCACACCTGGAGGCCGAGGGCGCCCTGCCCCCCGGGGTGCGCCCGGTCGCCGAGGCCGTCCAGGACGCCCGGCTGGCCCTCGACACCCCCCTGGGTCCCGAGCTGAGCGGCGCCGACCAGTTCACCTTCCTCGGCACGGGATGGACCTACGGCCTCGCCCTCGAAGCCGGCCTGAAGATGCGCGAGGCCGCCGGCGCCTGGACCGAGGCCTACCCCGCCATGGAGTACCGCCACGGCCCCATCAGCATCACCGGCCCCGGCCGGGTCGCCTGGCTGTTCGGCCCCGCCCCGCAGGGCCTCGCCGAGGACGTCGCCCGGGTCGGCGGACTCTTCCGGCAGGCCTCGGGCGGCGGGTCCGGGTCCCTCGACCCGCTCGCCGATCTGATCCTCGTCCAGCGGCTGGCCGTGCTCCTCGCCGAGGCCCGCGGCTACGACCCGGACCGCCCCCGCAACCTGACCCGCTCCGTGATCCTCGGCCCCGCCACCTGACAGCCCACCCCTTCCGGTCCGCCCGGTCCGCCCGGCCGCGGCGGCGCCCCCGGGCTCCCTGCCCCGCGCACCACGCACACCGCCACCTTTGTGGAGAACCCTCATGCCTCTGACACCCACCGGCGACATCGTCGGCCCTGCCCACACCGGCGCCCACGGCGTCGGGGCGTTCAACGTCGTGCAGATCGAGCACGCCGAGGCCATCGTGACCGGGGCGGAACGGGCCGGCCGGCCCGTCGTCCTCCAGATCAGCGAGAACACCGTCCGCTACCACGGTGCGCTCGCCCCGATCGCCCTTGCCTCCCTCGCGCTCGCCCGGACGGCCTCGGTGCCGGTGGCCCTCCACCTCGACCACGCGGAGTCCCCCGAACTCGTCCACGAAGCCGTCGACCTGGGCTTCACCTCCGTCATGTTCGACGCGTCCAGGCTCGACTACGAGGCCAATGTGTCCGCCACCCGGCAGATCGCCGAGCACTGCCACCGGGCCGGCGTCTGGGTCGAGGCCGAACTCGGCGAGATCGGCGGCAAGGACGGCGCCCACGCCCCGGGCGTCCGCACCGACCCCGACGAAGCGCGCGCGTTCGCCGCGGCCACCGCCGTCGACGCCCTGGCCGTCGCCGTCGGAAGCTCCCACGCGATGCTCACCCGGGACGCCGCCCTGGACCTCGACCTGATAGCCCGGCTGCGCGCCGAGCTCGACGTGCCGCTCGTTCTGCACGGTTCCTCGGGCGTCGGCGACGCCGACCTCGCCAAGGCCGTCGCCGCCGGCATGACGAAGATCAACATCTCCACCCACCTCAACAGGCTCTTCACCCGCACCGTGTGCGACCGCCTGCGGGCGGCACCCGACACCGCCGACCCGCGCACCTACCTCGGTCCGGCCCGGGACACGGTGGCAACCGAGGTGACCCGCCTGCTGGGCATCCTCACCAGCCGCTGACGGGGAGGACGCCGGCACCTGATCACGGTTGGGCAACGTCGCGGGCCGAGCGGACGGTCGGTCACTCCTTCCGGGCAAGCGGTCCGCACCCGAGCTGCACGGAGCGGACCGCGCACGACGAACCGTCCGACCAGCCGGTGCCGCAGAACGGCCGGCCGTCCCCGAGGAACCGCATGCCGCCGCTCCGCTCCCGTCCGACCACCACCGCTACCGGCACCGGCACCGGCACTGCCATCGCCACCGCCACCGCCACCGCCACCGCGCGCCGGACCGCCGGTGCCGTCTCGGTCGCCCTTCTCGCGGTCGGCGCGAGCGTCACCCCCGCCGCCGCGACGGACTCCAGGTCCTACGACTTCGAGTCCCTCGGGGCCCAGGACTGGCCGTTCAGGGCCATCAACGGCTTCGGTGCCGTGAACACCGCCCCCGCCCCGCCGGGCGGGACGGGAACCGCCGCGAGGTTCAACGTGCCGGCCGACGGGACCTCGTTCCGCGCCGAACTCGCCCTCAAGGGCCTGAGCGCCGAGAGCCACCGCTTCTCCTTCACCAACTACCTCCCGAAGGACTGGAAGCAGGTCGACGACGACACGATCGTCGCCCAGTGGTTCAGCACCCAGCCCGACAACGAGGGGGTCAAGCCGGTCCTGGCGCTCTCGGTGAACGGCGGCGACTGGCGGCTCAAGGTCCACTGGCTCAAGAACCTCGCCACTTTCGAGGAGTTCGAGGCCCTGATCCCGCTCGGCCCGGCGCAGTTCGGGCGCTGGAACCGCTGGACCTTCGACATCACGTGGTCCACCCCGTCCGCACCGGGATCGATCACCGTGGCCCGGGACGGCGTCCAGGTCGGCTCCCACCGCGGCGACAACAACTACCACCGCGGTGAGCCACCGCACTTCAGGACCGGGATCTACCGCCCCGCCTGGCGCCCGGAGAAGAAAGCGTCCCCGACCGGCGGGCCCGATGTGGTGCTGTACGTCGACGACATCGCCGTCACCCCGGGTCCGGCGGGGGCGGCGACCCCGGCTCCCCCG
>NZ_LGDO01000102.1:0-14615 GCF_001279805.1 Streptomyces sp. XY431 | reverse complement strand
CCCGCTCCCACCCCGTCCGGCACCCCGTCGGCGACCACCACCCCGAGCGCCACGACCTCCCCGTCCGCCGCGCCGTCCCCTTCGGCCCACCAGTAGTCGAGCCGCACCCCTTCGTTCCCAGGCCAACGGCTCGGGAGTACGGGGTGCGGTGGCACGGAAGCGAGACACGAGGGCCCGGCGCAACCGCCGGGCCCTTGTCGGTCATCAAGGCATGAACACGTGTACGCCGCTCCATCCACCGACGCCCCGTGGAACGTGTCCACTGTTCGGCGAGGTCTGCGCGGACGCCGCACGTACGGCCGGGCACCGCGACTCGTCGACGACGCCCGGCGGTCAGCGTCCGGCCCGCTGCTCCAGGGTCTCCTTCATGACCTGGGCGCCCCGGACGACGCGTGGCCGGACCTGGTCGACCATCTCGTGCGGCAGCACATCGGTGGTCCAGACCAGTCGGCAGTGCCCGTCGCCTTCCGGGAACACCTGGAAGGAGGCGTGGTGGTGGGTCAGCGGGATCCGGAACCCCTCGACCGCCGAGTAGGCGAGCCGGCGCAGGTCGTCGTCGACGCTCACGATCAACTCCCGCACGACCGCGCCGCCCGGCACCGTCAGGTACCGGGTGTCGCCGTCCATCCGGACGTCGAGGACGTAGCCGGGGACGAGACGCTCGTGCACCGCGCCGACGTCCCGGACCGCGTCCCACACGTCGTCGGCGCCGGATTCGATCGCGATGTCCTGAACTATGGTGGCGATGGCGTTTCTCCTTGCCCGTACTGATGACTGACGATCCGTGACGATCATTGTCCGTCAGAACGGGACCGGATCGGACCGGCGGAGCGCCGGGGAAGGGCTTCGCCGATCGGGCCCGGCAGGACGGTCAGGCGGCGTCCGGGCCGGGGTCCGGGTCCGGGCCGGGGCCTGCCCCGTCGGTACCGGCGGGGTTGCCGTCCGGTCGGCCGGGGGCCCGGCCGACCGGGGGGAAGGCGGCGATGAGTGTGGTGGTCACGGCGAGGCCGAAGTTCCCGGCGTTGACCGCGGTGGCTCCGGCGAGGGTCATGGCGATTCCGGCGATCGCACCGGACAGGGCGAGCCCGGCGAGCCGGGCGGATCGACCGGCGAGCCGGCCGCGGAGCCGGCGGCCGTGGGTCCGCCCGACCGGCCGCCGCGGATCGCGGCCGGTCGAGGGTGTCTGGTTGTGCACGCGAAGCCCTCCTCCCGTGCGGTCCGGCCCGCCGGCCGAACCGCCGTTCTCCGAGACCTCGGAATATCGTCATCCGATTCGATTCCGGAAATTTCGGTGCCCGTTCTCGCGGAAAAGTCCCCGTGCCGCGCGACGTCGCCGGAATCGTCCGGTGCGGCAGCGGAATTCCCGACAGCGCACCGTGTCTACAGATCACCATCCCTCGGGGCGTCCCGCCAGAACCGAAGCCGATCACGCGCCAGGTCCGGGCAGATCGCTCCTTTTCGCGGACAACGGTCCGACGAGTTGGGACGCGGCGCGTCCGGGATTGGCGCGGGACGCGTATGCTGTCGGACACCTCGGGACACCGTCGGACAGGCATGGGGGGCTGTGCGATCTCGATGAACGGGAACCCCACGGATCATCTCGATCCCGCTTCCGCCACGAGCAAGGAAGACCTTGCCCGCTGTCTGAGAATGCTGCGGATCCGCGCGGACAGCCCTTCCTACCGGGACTTGGAGAAGCAGGCGCTCCAGATCGGCCGCTCGCTGCCGAGGACGACGCTCGGCGAGGTCCTGTCCGGCCGCCGCTTCCCGAGCAAGGCGTTCCTGCTCGCCTTCGTCGAACTGTGCGGCGTCGACCCGGCCGCCGAGCCGACCTGGGAAAGTGCCTGGAACCGCCTGGCCGTCCGCTACAAGGCCGACGTCCGCGCCGAACCGAGACCGGGCGCGGAGGACCCGCGCCCCGACCTGTCCCGCCAGGAGCTCCGGGCCACCCGGCAGCGGGTGCGGGAGCTGGAAGAAGAGGTGGCCGAGCTGCACGCCGCCTCGACGGCTCGGACCGAGGCGTCCCGACGTGCCGGGGAGGCCGTCGGACGGGCCGTCGAAGCATGGACGGCGGTGGCCGACGAGCTCGACCGACGGGGCGAGCGTGCGCTCGCGGCCCGCGCACGCACCGCCCTCGCCGAGCTGGCCGAAGCCGAGTCCGCCGGAGCCGGAGCGGGGGTGAGAACCGCAGCCGCGGCCGGGGCGGGAGCCTCGGCCCCACCCCCCGAGCGGACCGCCGCCGGTCCCGTCCCCGGCCTCGTTCCGCCCGCCCGGTCGGCGCCCGAGGCCGACCCGGACGCCGCACCGCTGCCCGGCCGGGTCAGTGGCAGCCTCCCGGCGGTCTGGAACGTCGAGCCCCGCAACCCGGAGTTCACCGGCCGCGACACCGTCCTGGCCGACCTGCGCCGCCGCCTCGGCACCGGGAGCACCGGCGGGGTGCAGGCCCTGCGCGGGGTCGGCGGCGTCGGCAAGACGCAGATCGCGATCGAGTACGCCTGCCGGTTCGCCTCCCACTACGACGTGGTCTGGTGGATCGCCGCCGAGGACCCGGCACTGATCGGCGAGCAGGTGGCGGCCCTGGCGGTGGAGTTGGCGCTCGCCGAGCCGGGCACCGACACGGCGACGGCCGTCGCCGTCCTCAAGGCCCATCTGCGCGGCCGGAACCGCTGGCTCCTGGTCTTCGACAACGCGGACGACCGCGCCGGGGTGGCCAAGTGGCTGCCGGGCGGCCCCGGCCACGTGCTGATCACCTCACGGGCCGGCGGCTGGGAGAGGATCGCGGCCACCGTCCCGGTCGACGTCATGGAGCGGGACGAGTCGGTGGCCCTGCTGCGCACCCGCCGCCCCGAGCTGAGCCCGGAGGACGCGGATCTGCTGGCGAGCGCCCTCGCCGACCTGCCGCTCGCGCTGGCCCAGGCGGGCGGCTTCCTCGCCGAAACGGCCACCCGGGTCGGCGACTACCTGGCCCTGCTGGACACCCACGCGACGGCGGTGCTGACCGAGGGCAGCACCGGCGACTACCGCAAGCCGCTCGCGGGGGCCATCGACCTCAGCGCGACGAGGCTGGCACGGCTGGACCCGCTCGGTCTGGCGGTGGTGCGGCTGTGCGCGTTCCTCGCCCCGGAGTCCGTCCCGGTGCACTGGCTGCTCGCGTTCGGACGGTCGACGGCGGCCCGGGCCCCGCAGGACCACGGTCCGCACACCCCCGGCGGCCCGCTGGCCGCCCTGGCGCTGGCCGACACCGACCCGGTCGCCCTGCACCGGGGCGTCGGTTCGGCCGTCCGGCTGGGCCTGGCGACCAGCACCCATGACGGCGTCCGGCTGCACCGCCTCGTCCAGGCCGTCATCCGGGACCAGTTGGGCGCGGACGCCGCCGACGTGCGCCGTCACGCGCGGACCGTTCTCGTCCAGGCCGCGCCCGGCGACCCGGAGGACCCAGCCACCTGGGCGACCTGGGCCCGGGTGGTGCCACACCTGCTCGCCGTCGACCCGGGCGGCGCCGACTCGCCGGAGCTGCGCGACCTCGCCTGCGACGCCGCCTGGTACCTCACCGAGCGCGGCGACTCCGAGGCCAGCGCCCGCCTCGCGGTGGACCTCCACACCCGCTGGACGGCCGCCTCCGGTCCCGACGACCGGCACGTGCTCTGGGCGGGCCGCTGCCTGGCGCGCGCCCACCGCGAGCAGGGCCGGTACGAGGCGGCGCACCTGCTCTACGAGGCGTCGATGCCGCGCAGCCGCCGCGCCCTGGGCGAGGACGACCCGCAGACCCTGCGGCTGGCGCACGGGCACGCGATCAACCTGCGCCTGCGGGGCCGTTACGAGGAGTCCCAGCGGCTCCAGGAGGACACCCTGGCCCGGTACCGGCGCCTGCTCGGGCACGACCACCCGCACGCCCTGCACTCGGCGAACCACCTGGCCGCCGACCTCAGCGCGCTCGGCCGCTACGAGGAGGCCCGCGAACTCCACGAGGAGACCCTCGCCCGGTACCGGCGGGTGCTCGGCGACGATCACCCCGACACCCTCCGCTCGGCGAACCACCTGGCCGCCGACCTCAGCGCGCTCGGCCGCTACGAGGAGGCCCGCGAACTCCACGAGGAGACCCTCGCCCGCTGTCGGCGGGCGTTCGGCGAGGACAGCCCGCACACGCTCCGGGCAGCGGACTCCTACGGCACCACCCTGCGCCGCCTGGGGCGGTTGGACGAGGCGCACCGCCTCCAGCGGGAGACGCTGGCGCGGTACCGGCGGGTGCTGGGCGACGACCACCCGCAGACGCTGCGGACGGCGCACAACTTCTCCGAGACGCTCCTCGCCCGGGGAGAGACCGACGAGGCCCACCGGCTCCAGGCCGACGCCCTGGAGGCCGTCCGGAGGGTGCTCGGCGCGGACCACCCGGAGACCCTCCACGCGGCCCGGCACCTGGCGCTCATCCGGTCCGGCCTGGGCCGCTGAACGGACGGGATGCGCAGACTTCCGCCATTCCTGGGACAACCCTGGCCGCCGGCGGTCAGGACATTCTACGATTGACCGACACCGGTCAGTAATCGGCACATCGATCGCGTGGGAATTCCCCGGGCCGGCCAGCTGGTAGCTTACTGCCGCACTGCCGCCCCCCCAAGCCGAGGAAATGGCCGATGATCGATCCTAAGATCGCACTGGTAATGGCTAGGCCCCGTCCGGAAATCAATGCCGACCATGACATGCCCCTGCTCCTCCGGGCGCTTTCCGAGGCGGGTGCCGACGCAATCTCTGCGGAATGGGACGATCCGGGCGTCGACTGGTCGGAATTCGATCTCGCGGTGATCCGTTCCACCTGGGACTACACCTGGCGGAAGCCCGAATTCCTCGACTGGGTCGACCGCTGCAGCCGGGCGACCCGGCTGGCCAACCCCCCGGAGGTGGTGCGCTGGAGCTCGGACAAGAGCTACCTCGGCACCCTCGCGGCGGCCGGCGTCCCGGTCGTCCGTACCCGCTACCTGGCCCCCGGCGACCCGGCCGACCTGCCGGACGACCACGAGTACGTGCTCAAGCCGGTGATCGGCGCCGGTGCCCGCTACGCCGCCCGCTACCGGCCCGAGCAGCACGACGAGGCGCGCGACCAGGTGGCCCGGATGCACGCCGAGGGCCTCACCGCCATCCTCCAGCCGTACATGAGCGGCATCGACACCACCGGCGAACGGGCGCTGGTCTTCGTCCGAGGACGGTTCCTGCACGCGATCCGGAAGAACGCGGTGCTCTCCCCCGACGTGCCGTTCGACCAGCGCAAGGTCGCCCACCCGGGACTCCAGCCGTGGTCGCCGACCCCCGCCGACCTGGCGGTCGCCGAACGGGCGCTGGCCACGGTGCCGGGCTCGGCGGACCTGCTGTACGCCCGGGTGGACCTCGTCGACAACGCCGACGGCACACCCCTGGTGATGGAGCTCGAACTGGTCGAGCCCAACCTCTTCCTGGCCGCCCATCCGGACTCGATGTCCACCGTGGTCCAGGCGATCACGACGACAGCCGCGGCCGCCGCGGCCCAGCGCGGCACCCGGCGCCACGCCGAGGACGACCGGGCGGTCCACGAACGACGCTGAGCGGGGACCACGACTGGCACCGGCCGACGCGGCCGGCGAGGGGGGACACGTCATGAATTCGGGCAGCGACACCGGCACCGGGGCAGTCGGCAGGGGGGCAGCCGGCGTCGGATCGGCCACCGACCCGACGGCCGACGCGAACGGAGAGGCGGGCGAGGCTGCGGCCGGGTCGGGCGTGCTTCCGTTCGCCTGCCCCGCCGCCCTGGCCGAGCCGCCCGGGTTCGCCGCGCTCCGCGAGCGCGGCGGCCTGGCCAGGCTTCCCACCGCCACCGGCGACCGGGCCTGGCTCGTCACCGGCCACGCCGACGTCCGCGCGCTCTGCGGCGACCCCCGGATCGGCAAGTCGCACCCCGACCCGGCCCGCGCGCCCCGGCTCTGGGAGGCCGCGTTGCTCGGCCCCGAAACCAATCACGCCACGGCGGTGGCAGACCACCGGCGCTGGCGGACCACCCTCACCGAGGCCTTCGGGGCGCGCCGCGTCGAGCGGCTCCGGCCCCGGCTGCAGGCGTCCTTCGACGCACTGCTCGGCGCGCTGCTCGACACGGGCCCGCCGGCCGAACTGTGCGCGGACCTCGCCCGGCCCTTCGCGCTCGGCGTGATCTGCGACCTCATCGGCATCCCGGCGGAGCGGCGGGACGCGTTCGCCGCCTGGTCGGACCGGGTGCGCCGGGTCCCGGACCCCGGGGGGACGGCGGACGCGGCGGAACGGCGGGACCTCGACCGCACGATCGGCGAGCTCCTCGACCAGCGCCGCCGGGCCCCCGCCGACGACCTCCTCACCGAGCTCGCCGCCCGTGCCGACGGGCACGACAGGCACGACAGGCACGACGCAGCGCAGTCCGACACCCTGCGCCCCGACGAACTCCCGCACACCCTCAGCGGCATCCTCCTGGCCGGCTACGAGACCGTCGCCACCCGGCTCCCCTACGGCCTGCTGTACCTGCTCGCCCACCCCACCGCCCGCACGGCGCTCGCCGCCGACCCCGGCCTCGCCCCCGCCGCCGTCGAGGAGGTCATGCGACTCGCGGTGCCGGGCGGCAGCTGGATGCCCCGCTACGCCCGCACCGACCTGGAGTACGGCGGCAGCCGGATCGCCGCCGGCGACCTCGTCGTGTTCTCCTTCCAGTCCGCCAACCGGGACGAGCGGGTCTTCCCTGCCGCGGGCACCCTCGACCTCGGCCGCACGCCCAATCCCCATCTGGCCTTCGGCCACGGCAAGTACTTCTGCCTGGGCGCCGGACTGGCCCGGCTGGAGCTGCGGATCGCATACGAGACGTTGTTCCGCCGCCTGCCGGACCTCCGTCTCGCCTGCGCGCCGGAGGAGGTCCCGGTCGACGGCGCGAGCGTGACCGGCGGCCTCCGCACCCTCCCCGTCAACTGGGGCCGCCCCACTGACAGGTGACGAACACGCCACCGACCGGGCGTGGCTGCGCGCGCTCCGGAGCGGTCCCTCAGCCCTCGTCCCCCTCGTCCTCGGCCCGGTCCAACTCGCCCTCGTCCTCGTCCCGGTCCTCCTCGCTCTCGTCCTCGGCGTAGAAGATGCCCGCCTCGCGGTCGCGCTGTTCCTGGACCCGCAGCGGGAGTTCCGGGTCCCAGTCCGAACTGCGGGGCAGTTCCGGGCCGTCGGGGCCGAGGCGGACCACGGGCTCGACCCGGACCAGCCGGAAGTGGCGGTCCGCGGCGCGGAGTTCGTCGGAGCGTTCGGCGTCCAGGCGGTCGGCGGCCTCCGCGTACCGGGCGAGTTCCTCCTCGCCGAGGTGCGGGTCCAGCCGGGGGGCGAACTCCCGGAGGTAGGCGGCCAGGGTGTCGCGGGCGTGCTGCGGGGTCTCGCAGGCGCCGGTCATCGGGCCCCAGCCGCCGTCCCGGTACTCCGCGACCGCGCAGTGCACGGGCAGCACCAGCACATTCGGGTAGAGCTGGGAGGAGCGCCGCGCCTGCTCCCGGACGTCCTCCGGGATGGAACGGCCGGTCGGCACCAGCGACATCATGTCCAGCCGCAGGATCCCGTCGACCAGGGTGACGCCCGCCGCCGGGTCGATCACGAACCCGTTCGTCCGGGGCGGCAGCCGGTGCCCCTCGCCGACGGCGGCCGGGTCCGGGTCGGTCGGCCGGGGCGGCTCGATGCCGTCCGGGCCCGAGCGCAGCACCTGCTCGGCGCGGAAGATCCGGTAGTCACGCCCGCCGGCGGAGATCTCGTCGAGCGCCTCCCACTCCAGCCGCTCGTAGGCCGCGCTGTAGGAGGCGCGCTCCTCCTCGTCGAGGTCCCGGTCGGCGGCCTGGCTCGAACCGGGCTCGGCGAGCGCCCAGGCCCGGAACGCGTGTCCCAGGTCGTCCCGGGCGGCCTGCGGGGTGGTGGCGTGGAATTCGACGATCCGCCAGGTGCCCGAGCCGGTGCGCTCCAGGCTGCCGAAGACCGGCGGCATCATCATCAGATTCGGGTACTTCTCGCGGGATGCCCAGGCCTCCAGACCGGCCACCGCGGCAACCGGGTCGTCCGTGTGGGTGACCCGGATCGTCAGGTGCTCCGGCAGCTGCGCAGCGTCATCGTCCATGCGGCCAGTGTTAGCGGACCCGCCGAGAGCCCCGCAGGGTAATCGCGGAACTCCACCCGACCGGGCCCGCCCGCCGTCGGCCGGGCGCGCGGGAGCCCGGACCGGCCCGTCCGGGACACCCGGGCGGGCCGCGCGGCCGAGGTGGTTCAGAGGTACTTGAGCAGCTCCGGCATGAGGTCCTGGAAGGTGCGGCCGCCGGCCGGCTGCCCGATCGCGGTCATCTGCCAACCGGCCTGGGTGCGCTGCATCTTGGCCATGATCTGCGCGGTGTAGGCGCCGCCGCCGGTGAGCGTGTACCGGGCCAGCTCGGTGCCGCTCTGGGTGTCGACCAGCCGGCAGAAGGCGTTCTCGACCTCCTGGAAGGTCTGGCCGGTGAAGGAGTTCACGGTGAAGAGGATCTGGTCCACCTCGGCCGGTACGGCGTTGAGGTCGACGGTGATGGTCTCGTCGTCGGTCGCGTCCCCGGCGCCGCCGGTCAGGTTGTCGCCGCTGTGCCGCACCGAGCCGTCGTTGCTGGTGAGGTGCTGGAAGAAGACCACGTCGACCGGCTTGCCCCCGGAGAACAGCACCGCCGAGGCGTCCAGGTCGATCTCCTGGGAGGCGAACAGCTTGGCGAGGAAGCCCTTGCGCTGCGCCGCCCGCCAGCCGAGGCCCATCCGTACCACGCCCAGGCGGCCTCCGCCCGGCTTCTCCAGGCTGAGCTTCTGCCCCTTCGCCAGCGAAACGCTCATCGCGCCCTCCTCGTTGATCGCACTCGCGCCTTGAATCTACAGCACTGTAGATCTTTTTGGCGCTGCGGGACGCCTTCGTCCCGGGACACCTGCATACCCCGTGCGACCGCCGCGGATGCGGGCGACACCGCACCGCACCCGGTCGGGGCGACTGGTGACGGGCGGCAGGCGACGGGCGGCGGGCGACGGGCGGCGGGGCGGGCGGCCCCGGGCAGGCGGGCTTCGGGTCAGGCCGGCCGCTCCAGCCGGACCAGGGCGTCCACCGCCACCACGCCACCACCCTCCGGCCTTCCCCGGTCCCGGTGGCCGGCCTCGGCGGCGACCGGGCGGAGGGCCCGCTCGGCCCGGACGGTCCGCAGACCGGCGCCGGCCAGGTCGGCGAGCACGTCCTCGGCGGTGTAGAGCACGGCCGGGTCCTGCGGGCCGCCGACCCCCTCGGTCAGGTTGGCGGAGTCGTGGCCGACCACCAGCAGGGTGCCGCCGGATGCGAGCGCCGCTGCGGCGCGCCGCAGGGCCGCCCGGCGGTCCTCGGCCGCGAGTTGGAGGTAGGCGACCACGACCAGGTCGTAGCCCTCCGGCGGGGCCTCAAAAGCCCGGGCGTCGCCGTGCCGCCAGGTCAGCCGGTCGGCGACCTCGTCGGGCAGCGAGGCGGTGAGCCGTTCCGCGCGGCCGAGGGCGACGGTGGAGAAGTCGAGCCCGGTGACCTCCCAGCCGAGACCGGCGAGCCAGATACTGTTGCGACCCTCCCCGGCAGCCAGGTCCAGGGCCCGTCCGGGTGCGAGTCCGGCCAGTTCACGGACCACCCAGCGATTGGGCTCGGTGCCCCAGACCAGCTCGCTGGCGGCGTAGCGTTCGTCCCAGGCGCGGCTGTCCATGGCCGTTCTCCGTTCGACGCGGGGACTTCTCGGGAGGCCACCGTACCGGTCCTCCCGGCCGACCCACCGGTCCGCGATTCATCCACCGGGCACCCTTGACGGCGAATATTGGTCCAGTCCAATCTGTGATGTCGTGATGCGCCGGCCCCGGCCGGTCCGCGTCCGGGCTTCCGTACTGCCGCACCACCTTCACCCGGCCGCGCGCCCCCACAGCGCCCGGCCCGGCTCCCCAGGCCCACCCGGGCCGTCGCACCGCCGGAAACCCCACTCCTCCGGAGGACAACCGCATGCACGACCGTGTCATGTCCGCGCGCCCTGGCGAGCGCCGGGCCGTCGCGCCGCGCCGCCGAGCGCTCGCACTCGCCCTGGCCGCCACCCTCAGCACCGGCGGCGCCGCCCTCGCGCTCACGCTCGACACCGCCTCGGCCGCCGCCGTCAACCTGCTGACCAACGCGGACCTGGAGACCGGCACCCTGGCCGGCTGGACCTGTGCCAACGGATCCGTGGTCACCACCCCGGTCCACGGCGGCGGTTACGCGCTCAACGGCGCTGCCTCGGCCTCCGACACCGCCGAGTGCCGGCAGACGGTCACCGTCCTGCCGAACACCATCTACACCCTGGCCGGCTGGGTCCGGGGCAACTACGTCTACCTCGGCGCGACCGGGACCGGCGTCAACTCCCAGAGCTGGACGCCCGGTACGGGCGGCTGGACGCAGCTGAGCAGCACCTTCACCACGGGCGCGAGCACCACCTCGGTGACGGTCTTCACCCACGGCTGGTACGGCACCGGCGCCTACCAGGCCGACGACCTGAGCCTGACCGGCCCGGCCGGGCCGACCGGCACCGCCAGCCCGACGGCGACCAGTAGCCCGACGACCAGCCCGACGGCGACGAGCAGCCCCACGACCAGTCCGACCGCCACCGGCAGCCCCACGACCAGCCCCACCGTGACCACCAGCCCGACGGCGTCGAACAGCCCGACGGCCACCGGCAGCCCCACCGCGACCGGGACCGCGACGGCGACGCCCACCGCCACCTCGACGGCCACCGGCCCCGCCGGGGACGGCAAGGTCACCACGCCGGCCGGCGTCACCGTCACCAAGGTCACCCACAACGCCGTCGTGCTCAAGTGGCAGCCGTCCACCGCGACCGCCGGTGACGCCCCGGTCGCCTACAAGGTCTACGCGGGCGACCAGTTGGTGGCCACCTCGATGGGCACCTCGGTGGCGGTCAGCTCACTGCTGCCCTCCCGCGGCTACGCCTTCACCGTCCAGGGCTACTCCGGCAGCCATGCCTCCGCCCAGTCGGCCCGGGTGAGCACCACCACCACCGCGGCGCCCGCCACCAGCCCGTTCCGCTCGGCCTACTTCGACCAGTGGGGCGTCTACGAGAACGCGTACCACGCGAAGAACGTCGACACCAGCGGCGCCGCCGGCAAGCTGGACGTCATCAACTACGCGTTCGCCAACATCCACCCGACCAACCTCACCTGCTTCCAGGCGGTCAAGGCCTCGGACTCGGCGAACGAGAACAACCCCAACGCCGGCGACGGCGCCGGTGACGCGTACGCCGACTACCAGGCCGACTACAACGGCGCGGCCAGCGTGGACGGCAGCGCCGACACCTGGGAGCAGCCGCTCAAGGGCAACTTCAACCAGCTGCGCCAGCTCAAGGCCAAGTACCCGAACCTGCGGTTCACCATCTCGATCGGCGGCTGGACCTACTCCAAGTACTTCTCGGACGCGGCGGCCTCCGACGCCTCCCGCAAGAAGTTCGTGTCCTCCTGCCTGGACATGTTCCTCAAGGGGAACCTGCCGACGAACGTCTCCGGCGACCCGGCGGGCGGCGCGGCCTCGGCGGCCGGTCTCTTCGACGGGGTCGACCTCGACTGGGAGTACCCGGGTTCGGCCGGCGGCCACACCGGCAACCACACCTCGCCCGCCGACAAGCAGAACTTCACCCTGCTGCTGAAGGAGTTCCGCACCCAGCTGGACACCCTCGGCAACGCCCAGGGCAAGCGGTTCCTGCTGACGGCGGCGCTGCCCAGCGGCCAGGACAAGATCGCCCAGCTGGAGACCGACAAGATCGGCGCCTACCTCGACTACGCCGACATCATGACCTACGACATGCACGGCTCGTGGGACGCCAAGGGCCCGACCAACCACCAGGACCCGCTGCACGACAGCCCGGCCGACCCGACCACGCCGATCACCCCGGGCAACCGGAAGTACAACATCGACACCACGCTCACCGCGTACACCACCGGCCTGCCGGAGTACGGGATCGCGGGCGGGTTCCCGGCGGCCAAGCTGGTGCTGGGCGTGCCGTTCTACTGGCGCGGCTGGACCGGTGTGCCGGCCGGCTCCGACTTCGGCCTGTACCAGAGCGCGACCGGTCCGACCCCGGCCAAGCCGCTGAGCGCGGAGGCCGGCCTGGCCGCCTGGAAGGAGCTCAACCCCACCGCCGCCAACACCCACTGGGACCCGGTGACGGAGTCCTCCTGGGTGTACGAAGGCACCAACTTCTGGACCGGTGACACCCCGCAGGCCGTCCAGGCCCGCGGCGCGTACGCCAGGAACAAGGGGCTGGCCGGGATGTTCGCCTTCTCGCTGGAGAACGACGACGCGGCCGGGACGATGCTCAACGCGATGAGCAGCAGCCTGAACTGACGTCAAGTCATGAACGGGGCCCGACCGGGACGATCCGGTCGGGCCCCGTGTGCGACTCGGCTCCCGCATCCGACGCGGCGCGTCGGGGCGGGATCAGCGCTCCGGCACCGGGTCGACGCCGTTCCTCCGCCGGGCGGCAGCGGGGCGGCAGCGCAGCAGCCGGCCGGCCGTGAGGCGGGCGCCGCGCACCGCGCCGTGCCGGTGCAGCGCCTGCACGGCATAGGTGGAGCAGCTCGGCGTGTACAGGCAGCAGTCGGGGCGCTTCGGGCTGATCTCGGTGCGGTAGTGGCGCACCGCGCCGTAGAGCACCCCGGCCACCAGGCCCTGCGGCGCGGGCGCGGCCCGGTCGGGCGTACGGGAACCGGCACCGCCTCCCCGGCCCGCGGTGAGGGCGAACCGGAGGCCGGCGGCCAGGGCCATCGGGAGCAGCGCGAGCAGGCAGGGCCCGTCGCATCCGCCGCCTCCCCCACCGCAGCCGCCGTTGCCACCGCCGCCGTTGCCACCGATCCGGCAGCCGCCACCGCCACCGTTGCCGCTGCAGCCGGGGGGCACGAAGTCGTCGAAGTCGTTGTCCTTCTTCCGCTCCCCGTGCCGGCGCAGGTAGGCCTTCCACTCCTGCTGCCGGCGCTTGCGGTCGCGCCGTTCCTCGGCCGGCAGCCACCACCAGGCACGTCCGGGACGCTGGGTCGTCGGGAACTGTTCACCCTGACCGGGCTGCTGGTACGCCACTGCTCGCGATTCCTCTCGGCGCGCACGCCGGGGCCGACCCCCAACGGCCCGATCAGATTATCGAAAGCCCGGATCGTGGGGGTCGGCCCGCAGGAGGATCCCGCGCTGTGTACTCAGCCGCTACCGCCACCCAGACCGGGGAACAGGTCGGTGAACGTCTGGGTGGTGACCGAGACGCTCCGGCCGAACGGGTCGTCGAAGTCCCAGATCAGGAACAGCAGGAAGGCGATCAGCGCGCTGAACGCACCGGCCAGGATCAACTCCCGGGTGGAGCGCCGGATCTGGAGGGCGAACACCATGCCCACCGTCACCACCGCGCCGACGATCAGGCCGAACCAGACCACGCCGGGCATGCTCGGGCCGGCGTTCTGGCCCCGCGCGTTGCGGGCGTCGTCGGCGACGCTGATCCGGTCCAGGACCGGCTGGTACGCCTGGGCCTCCAGGTCGGAGGCCGGGGGACGGGTCGCGACGTCGGTGCGCAGCTTGTCCAGCAGTTCGGTGCCCCGGTCGGAGATCTCACCGTTCTCGCGCATGTACGTCCACTCCACGTCGACCACGTAGGAGACGTAGGCGTCGACGTCGGCACGGATCTTGTCGCGGAACTCCACCGGGTAGACCTGCGCGCGCTCGCTCACCTCGTGCAGCGCCTGCGCCTCGCGGAAGACGTCGTCCTGCGCCACGCCGCGGGTCTCCCAGACTCCGGCGATGGCCAGGCCGAGCACGATCGCGTAGACCACGCCGATCATCATCGTCATGTACTCGATGACGTCGGGTGTCTCGTCGGTGTCCTCGTCCGCACCGGCGCGGCGGTGCCTCAGCAGCACCACCGCCACCACCACGGCACAGGCCGCCAGCATGGCGATGGCCAGCGCCAACCATTCGGACATCGGGACTCCTTTCTCGGTCGGGGATCGACAGGAGTCGATCGGATTCAGTCGGATTCAGTCGGACGGATGGGTCGGGCCGCACCGGGCCCGGCACACGGGGAACAGGAACGCCCAGCCCGGGAGGACCCGGGCAAGGGGGGAGGACTCGGGAAGGCCGGAAGGCGGGAGCGGAACGGGGAGCGGCGCGGTGTCAGGAGCCGCTCGAACCACCGGAGCCGCCAGGACCACCGGAACCGCCGGAACCACCGGCCCCGCTACGGCCGCCGGCACGGCCCCGGCCGCCTCCGCCGCCGCCCCGCGGGCGCAGTGCCGCCACGGCGAGTACGGCGGGCACGGTGACCACCAGCATGGTCCGCGTCGGCGAGTTGCCGTGGTGCACGGGTGGCGCCGGCACGGGCTGGGCCATCGGAACGGGCCGCAGCGTCGGGGCCGGGCGCACCGGACTGGGCGCCGGGGAGGCCGGGGTCGGCGTCGGGACCGGGGCCGGCGGTGCGGGGACGGCGGGCGCCGGGGGCGGGACCGCCGGTGCCGTGGACGGCCGCGGGCTCGCGGGTCTCGGCGAAGGCTTCGGCGGTGGCGGCGTCGGGGTGGGCGCGGGC
>NZ_LGDO01000101.1:0-14776 GCF_001279805.1 Streptomyces sp. XY431 | reverse complement strand
GGTCAGACCCACCGGCAACATCACCACGAACATCATCACTGTCAGTCGATGGGTCAGACCCACCGGCAACATCACCACGAACATCATCACTGTCAGTCGAGCTGGGCCGCGGCCTCGGAGGCGGCGACGAACTCGTCCACGTGCTCGCCGGTCACCAGGTACACCACGCGCTTGGCCACCGAGACGGCGTGGTCGGCGAAGCGCTCGTAGTAGCGGCCGACCAGGGTGACGTCCACCGCGGTCTCGATGCCGTGGTGCCAGCGCTCGTCGATGAGGTGCGCGAACAGCTCGCGGTGCAGCGCGTCGATCGCGTCGTCGTCCTGCTCCAGCTCCAGCGCCTTGTCGACGTCCTTGGTGGCGATCACCAGGCCGGCCTTGGCCACCAGCCGCTGGGCGAGCTGGCCCAGCTCCAGGACGGTCGCGTGCAGGTCGGTCGGGACGGCGCACTCGGGGTAGCGCAGCCGCGCGACCTTGGCGACGTGGCGGGCGAGGTCGCCGCAGCGCTCCAGGTCGGCGCTCATCCGCAGCGAGGTGACGACGATGCGCAGGTCGGTGGCGACCGGCTGCTGGCGGGCGAGCAGGTCGATCGCCCGGTTCTCCAGCTCGTGGTGCAGGTCGTTGACCTTGCCGTCGGCGGCGATCACGCTCTCGGCCAGCGCCAGGTCCGCGTCGAGGAGGGCGGTGGTGGCCCGCCCGAGGGCGGAGCCGACCAGCCGGGCCATCTCGACCAGGCTGTCGCCGATCGAGTCGAGTTCCTCGTGGTACGCGTCACGCATTGTTCTCTCCTCAGTAGCTGTGTCGGTGGCGGTGCCGACCGGTCATCCGGTACGACCGTCCGAACGGCGCACCAATGACCGCTGCTGGTGGCGCGCATCGTACGCGCGCACCCGGGGTGGCGGACGGCTGTTCGGCCGGGCCACCCGTCCCACACGGGCTCCGGCGCCCACTCTGGGCCGTCCGGGCGACCGCGCACGACCTGTCCGGTGAATCAGCAGCTACTTGAAGGTGAATTCTCGGCAACGCGTGGTCGATCCCTTGACCTGGGCCTGGGGGAGCGGCCGCATCGTGCGCTTAGGCTGGCGCTATGGACGTGAACGTGGCCGCCGCCGCTGCCTGCGCCATAGCCGGGCTCGGCGTCGGCCTCACGGCCTCGATCGCTTTCCGTTGGAGCGAGCGCGAGCAGGCGAAGGGCAGGCACAGCGGCACCAATCGGAATCAGGGCCTCGGCCCCGCGCAGGAACCCCCGCTCCCGCCGGGCGTCGACACGGTCCTCTCCGTGCTGCGCTCCTGCGCGATCGTGCTCGGCGAGGGCGACGAGGTGGTCAAGGCCAGCTCGGCGGCGTACGCGATGGGCCTGGTCCGCGGCGGCGCGGTCGCCCTGGACCAGCTGCTCGCGCTGGCCAGGGGCACCCGCCGGGACGGCGAGATCCGGCAGCTGGAGCTGGAGCTGCCCCGTCCGGGCGCGGCGCGGGCCGCCGATCCGCTGGCGGTCTCGGTCCGGGTCGCCCCGCTGGGCTCCCGGCTGGTCCTGGTGCTGGTCGAGGACCAGACCGAGCGCCGCCGGGTGGAGGCCGTCCGCCGGGACTTCGTGGCCAACGTCAGCCATGAGCTCAAGACCCCGGTCGGCGCGCTCTCGCTGCTCTCCGAGGCGGTCGCCGACGCGGCCGACGACCCGGAGGCGGTGCAGCGCTTCGCCGGCCGGATGCAGATCGAGGCGACCAGGCTGGCCAGCCTGGTCCAGGAGATCATCGACCTCTCCCGGGTCCAGGACGACCGGCTGATGGTCGACCCGGAGCCGGTCGCGGTGGACGAACTGATCGCCGAGGCGATCGACCGCTGCCGCCAGCAGGCCGCCGCCAAGCAGATCCTCATCGCGGCCGGCGGCATCGCCGGCCTCTACCTGCACGGCAACCGGGGCCAGCTGGCCGCCGCGCTCGGCAACCTGGTCGAGAACGCGGTCAACTACAGCCCGCCCCGGACCAGGGTCGCGATCGCCACCCGCCGGATCTCCAGCGCCGCCGCCCTGGGCGAGGCGGACGGTGAACTCATCGAGATCTCCGTGACCGACCAGGGCATCGGCATCTCGGAGAAGGACCGCGAGCGGGTCTTCGAACGGTTCTACCGGGTGGACCCGGCACGCTCCCGGCAGACCGGCGGCACCGGCCTCGGCCTCTCCATCGTCAAGCACGTGGCCGCCTCCCACGGCGGCACCGTCTCGGTGTGGAGCGTCGAGGGCCAGGGCTCCACCTTCACCGTCCGCCTGCCCGCAGGGCAGGCCCCCGTGGACCGTCCCCCGGTGGGCGGGCCCCCGCAGTCCCTGTCAGAAACAACCCCACAGCTTGCCCCGGAGGCCTGATCGTGACCCGAGTACTGGTGGTCGAGGACGAGGAGTCGTTCAGCGACGCTCTCTCGTACATGCTCCGCAAGGAAGGCTTCGAGGTGGCCATCGCCGCCACCGGCCCCGACGCCCTGGAGCAGTTCGAACGGAACGGCGCCGACCTCGTCCTGCTCGACCTGATGCTGCCGGGGCTGCCCGGCACCGAGGTCTGCCGCCAGCTTCGGGTCCGCTCCAATGTGCCGGTGATCATGGTCACCGCCAAGGACAGCGAGATCGACAAGGTGGTCGGGCTGGAGATAGGCGCGGACGACTACGTCACCAAGCCCTACTCCACCCGTGAGCTGGTGGCCCGGATCCGCGCGGTGCTGCGCCGCCGCGGCGAGAACGAGGGCCCCGGCGACGGCGGCGGCCCCGGTGCCCTGGAGGCGGGCCCGGTCCGGATGGACGTCGACCGGCACGTGGTGACCGTGGACGGCGCCAAGGTCGACCTCCCGCTCAAGGAGTTCGACCTGCTGGAGATGCTGCTGCGCAACGCCGGCCGGGTGCTCACCCGGATGCAGCTGATCGACCGGGTCTGGGGCGCGGACTACGTCGGCGACACCAAGACGCTGGACGTCCACGTCAAGCGCCTGCGGGCGAAGATCGAGCCGGACCCGGGCGCGCCGCGCTACCTGGTCACGGTGCGTGGCCTCGGCTACAAGTTCGAGCCGTAAACCGGCCGGTCGGCGCCGCGGGCCGGCCCCAAGACCGGGCGAACGCCCCCTCCGGATCACTCCGGAGGGGGCGTTCCCCTTGTGCGGCCCTGTACTGCGGCCCTCTGCTGCGGCCCTCTGCTGCGGCCCGGTGCGCGCGGCCCGGTGGTGCGCCCGTGGCTCAGTGGGCGGCCGGAGCGGTCGTACCCGTGGCCGGGGCGGCCGGGGTGGTGGCGCCGGTGGCCGGAGCGGTCGCCTTCGGCGGCACGGCGGCCGGGGCGACGGCCGGGCCGTAGCCCTTGTAGAGGCCCTTGTTCGGGCTGACCTGGGCCTCGGCGTCGACCTTCTCGTGGTTCTTGAACCCGAACGAGGCCGGCACGTAGCCGCCCACGCTCACGGTGGTGGAGGCGATCTTGGCGGTCGGGTTGCCCGGGCCGCCGAGCAGCAGCGCGTCGCCGGCCAGGACGACGATGGCGGGCAGCGCGGCGCCCTTGTCGTCGACGAAGGAGGCGGTCGCCCCGTTGCCGACGGTGATGGACTGCAGCTCGATCGGCTCGGTCCCGCTGTTGCTGATGTTCACCGTCACGTTGGCGGGGCCGGTGTGCTCGCCCGAGGACTCGTCCCCGGTGACCACGACGATGTTGTTCAGGCGGATGTCGGTGCCCAGGGTCGCCGACGCGTTGTCGGGCTTGACCTCCAGGGTGGCCGGGGTGTTCCCGGCGGAGCAGGAGGACAGCGAGGCGATGGCGAGGGCGGCGATGGCGGCGATGCCGCCGCGTCGAAGGCTGCGGCTCACGGCGGCGGCTTCTCCTAGGTCACGTGTCGATAGGTCAGGTTCAGATTATCGACCACGCTTATGCCGTCCTCACGGGGTGGTCCCTTCGGGTCACGATCCGCCCGCCAGGGCCTCCGGACGGCGGCATGTCCGCGTGTTCAGGTCAATCATCGACCAAGATCGGATCACGATCGGGAAACGGCCCGATAAACGGTGAAAACCCAAGATCCAATCATGGTTTCGGGAGTGTTGCCAGAGGTTTCGGTGGGCAGTGGAACCGCCTCCGACCTGCGGGAAGCCCTCCTCGAACACCGGTCGCAGCACGTCATGGGGGTCCTTGTCAAGCCCCGAGACCGGCCCTGACCTGCGAAAACGCCCTTCGGGTGCGCCGAAAAGCGTGTTATTCTGGAAAGCCACGGAAGGGGTCCTGTCACATGACGTTCAAGGTTGGCGACACGGTGGTCTACCCCCATCACGGGGCCGCGCTGATCGAGGCCATCGAAATTCGCCAGATCAAAGGTGTGGACAAGACCTACCTGGTGCTCAAGGTGCAGCAGGGAGACCTGACGCTCCGCGTGCCCGCCGAGAACGCGGAGTTCGTCGGCGTGCGCGATGTGGTCGGCCAGGAGGGTCTGGACCGGGTCTTCGAGGTGCTTCGCGCACCGTACACCGAAGAGCCCACCAACTGGTCGCGTCGCTACAAGGCGAATCTGGAGAAGCTCGCCTCGGGTGACGTTATCAAGGTCGCCGAGGTTGTGCGCGACCTCTGGCGTCGCGAGCGCGAGCGCGGCCTCTCCGCCGGAGAGAAGCGCATGCTCGCCAAGGCGCGCCAGATCCTCGTCAGCGAGCTCGCGCTGGCGGAGAACACCAACGAGGACAAGGCGGAGACGCTGCTCGACGAGGTGCTCGCCTCGTAGCGGCCGTCCGCTCCACAACGCTCACAGCGCCCGATGCCGGCGCGCCGCCCACCGGACCGACGGTCCGTGGGTGGTGCAGTGGCACTTCGGGCGCTGAGGCGTGTCCGGACGACGCCCCCGCACCCGGCGGCCTGGCCGGCCTCGGGTCTGCATGACCGTTTCTGCTGATCTTGCGGGCGGAAGACGGTGGTGCTTCGGAAGGGGTCCGCGCCCGTCGTGCACGCCATGGCCATACCCACTTCGCCGAAGGAGTGAAACCTGAACGCCACAGGAGCAATCGCAGCAGCAGTGGTTCCCGCCGCCGGCCGCGGCGAGCGGCTGGGACCCGGTGCCCCCAAGGCCCTGCGTGACCTGGGCGGCGTGCCGCTCCTGGTGCACGCGGTCCGGGCGCTGACCCGCAGCCGGGCGGTCGGCCTGGTCGTGGTCGCGGCCCCCGCCGACGGTGTGGCCGAGGTGGTCGCCCTGCTCGACAGCCACGGTCTCGAGGGCAAGGACATCCGGGTGGTGGCCGGCGGGGATACCCGCCAGGAGTCGGTCCGCCTGGGGCTGGCCGCGATCCCGGCCGAGGTCGGGATCGTGCTGGTGCACGACGCGGCCCGGCCGCTCGTCCCGGTCGAGGTGGTGGACGCGGTCGCGTCCGCCGTCCGGGCCGGGGCCGAGGCGGTGGTGCCGGCGGTGCCGCTGGCCGACACCGTCAAGCGGGTCGAGCCCGTCCGGGGCGGGCCCGAGCCGGTGCTCGACACACCCGACCGGGCCACGCTGCGCGCGGTGCAGACCCCGCAGGGCTTCCGCCGGGACACGCTGGCCGAGGTGCACGCCAAGGCGCTGGCCGAGGAGTCGGCGGGGGCCGAGGGCGGTCTGCCACCGGTCACCGACGACGCCGGGCTGGTGGAGCGCTTCGGCGGCCGGGTGGTCGTGGTGCCCGGTCACGAGGAGGCCTTCAAGGTGACCCGTCCGCTGGACCTCGTCCTCGCCGAGGCCGTACTCGCCCGCCGGAGGGCCGCCGATGCCTACTGAACCGCACGCCCCCGTACTGCCCCGGGTGGGCATCGGCACCGATGTGCACGCCTTCGAGCCCGGCCGCCCGCTGTGGGTGGCGGGGCTGGAGTGGCCGGACGCCGAGGTCGGCCTGGCCGGGCACTCGGACGCCGACGTGGCCGCGCACGCGGCCTGTGACGCGCTGTTCTCGGCCGCCGGGATCGGCGACCTGGGCGCGCACTTCGGCACCGACCGCCCGGAGTGGGCCGGCGCGTCCGGGGTGAAGCTGCTCGGAGAGGCGGCCCGGCTGGTGCGCGAGGCCGGGTTCGAGATCGGCAATGTGGCGATCCAGGTGATCGGGATCCGGCCGAAGATCGGCAAGCGCCGGGCGGAGGCGCAGGCCGCGCTCGGTGCCGCGGTCGGCGCCCCGGTCTCTGTCTCCGGCACCACCACCGACGGACTCGGCCTCACCGGCCGGGCCGAGGGCCTCGCCGCGATCGCCACCGCCCTGGTGTACGAACGGCGTTGACCTGTCCGGTGGCCCGTCGCTCGTCGGCGGCGGTGGCCCGGTGTCCGGCCGGGGTGCCCGCAGCGGAAATCGACCGGGGGTGACGGGTGTTCAACACCCTTTACCGGGGCCCGAATCGCTACTCTTCGAGGCGGGTTCGCCCCAGCAGTCGCCCTTCCACCGCCGCTCGACGAGAAGAACGAGGTCCCCGATGGCCGCAAACCTCTCCGACCAGGCCAAGGCCCTGATCGACGACAAGAGCTTCGCCGTGATCACCACCCTCCAGCCGGACGGCAGCCCGCAGTCCTCCGTGGTCTGGGTGAAGCGCGACGGCGAGGACATCCTGTTCTCCACGGTCGAGGGGCGCCGCAAGCACCTCAACCTGCTGAAGGACGCGCGGGTCTCGCTGCTGGTCAACCCGCCGGAGAACCCGTACACCTACCTGGAGGTCCGCGGCGAGGTCTCGCTGACCCGGGAGGGCGGCCGGGAGCTGATCGACGAGCTGTCCCTGAAGTACCGCGGCGAGGCGACGTACGGCTTCGACGGCCCCGACGACGTGCGGGTGGTCGTGCGGCTCACCCCGCGGAAGGTCGTCGGCTCGATCTGAGCCCACCGGGAGCGGAGGGGTGTCCCGGGGCGGTCCCCCGGGACACCACCCGGGACGTCACCCGGCGGAAAAGCATCCGCCGCGGTCTTGACATTTCGGAATGTCGCGAGGCACCCCCTGCTGCCCACTACGCTTGACGCTGTGAGCATTCGCCTGTACGACACCAGCACCCGCCAGGTACGCGACTTCGTCCCGCTTGTACCGGGTTGTGTCTCGATCTACCTGTGCGGCGCTACCGTCCAGTCGGCGCCACACATCGGGCACATCCGGTCCTACCTCAACTTCGACGTGATGCAGCGGTGGTTCGCCTACCGCGGCTACCAGGTGACTTTCGCCCGGAACGTCACCGACATCGACGACAAGATCATCGCCAAGGAGCGCGAGCTCGGCACGCCGTGGTGGCAGATCGCCTACGAGAACGAGCGTGCCTTTAACGACGGTTACGACGCGCTGGGCTGCCTGCGGCCGACCGTCGAGCCGCGGGCCACCGGGCACATCCCCGAGATGGTCGCGATGATGCGCGGGCTCATCGAGAAGGGCCACGCCTACGCGGCGGAGGGCAACGTCTACTTCGACGTGAAGTCCTACCCCGACTACCTCGCGCTCTCCAACCAGAAGCTGGAGAACCTCCAGCAGCCCAGCGGCGAGGGCGAGACCGGCAAGCGCGACCCGCGCGACTTCGCGATGTGGAAGGCGGCCAAGCCGGGCGAGCCCAGCTGGGACACCCCGTGGGGCAGAGGCCGCCCGGGCTGGCACCTGGAGTGCTCGGCGATGGCCCACAAGTACCTGGGCGCGGCCTTCGACATCCACGGCGGCGGTCTCGACCTGATCTTCCCGCACCACGAGAACGAGATCGCCCAGTCCAAGGCCTTCGGCGACGACTTCGCCGGCTTCTGGGTGCACAACGCCTGGGTCACCATGGCCGGCGAGAAGATGAGCAAGTCCCTCGGCAACTCGGTGCTGGTCGCCGAGATGGTCCGCCGCTGGCGGCCGATTGTGCTCCGCTACTACCTGGCCGCCCCGCACTACCGCTCGATGATCGAGTACAGCGAGGACTCGCTGCGCGAGGCCGAGGCGGGCTTCGGCCGGATCGAGGGCTTCATCCAGCGTGCCGTGGAGCGCTGCGGCACGGTCGACGCGGCGCCCGAGGTGCCGCCGGCCTTCGCCGAGGCGATGGACGACGACCTGGGCGTGCCGCAGGCACTCGCGGTCGTGCACACCGCCGTCCGCCAGGGCAACAGCGCCCTCACCGCGGACGACAAGGAGAGCGCGGTGGCGCGATTGGCCGAGGTCCGTGCGATGCTCGGAGTACTGGGACTCGACCCGCTCGACCCGCAGTGGGCCGGGGCGGAGCGCGGTGAGGACCTGCACGGCGTCGTCGACTCGCTGGTCCACCTGGTCCTGGAGCAGCGCCAGGCGGCCCGGGCCCGCAAGGACTTCGCGACCGCGGACGCCATCCGCGACCAGCTCGGCCTGGCCGGGCTGGCGATCGAGGACACCCCGTCCGGCCCGCGCTGGACGATCAACAGCCAGTAACCCCCGGGTGACCGAGGGGTGAGCGGTGGGCCGTACCGGACCGGTGCGGCCCTCCCGCATGACGGAACGCATGCCGTCGACCGCACCGGCACGGCCGGCGCGGTCGGCCATGCCGGACAGACAGACAGGAAGTACAGCCATGGCCGGCAACAGCCAGCGCAGGAACCGCCGCAACCCCGGGTCGAAGAAGGGCGCGAGTGTCGGTACCGGCGGCCACAGCCGGAAGGCGCTCCAGGGCAAGGGCCCGACGCCGCCCGGAGCGGAGCGCAAGGGCCACCCGAAGCAGCGGGCCGCCAACGCCGCGGTCAAGCGCGAGCGGGACGCCAAGGCCCGCGCCGGCATGCGCCGGTCCGGCGGCGGCGGCCGGGGCGGCCGCGGCGGCGCCGGCGCCGCCGAGCTGGTCTTCGGCCGCAACTCGGTGGTCGAGGCCCTGCAGGGCGACGTGCCCGCCAACGCGCTGTACGTCCAGCAGTTCATCGACACCGACGACCGGGTCCGCGACGCCTTCCAGGCCGCCAACGACCGGGGCATCCCGCTGATGGAGGCCCCGCGCCCGCAGCTGGACCAGATGACCGGCGGGATGAACCACCAGGGCCTGGTGCTCCAGGTCCCGCCGTACGAGTACGCCCACCCCGACGACCTGCTGGCCGGGGCCGCGGACTCCGGCGACGACGCGCTGATCGTGGCGCTGGACGGGGTGACCGACTCCCGCAACCTGGGCGCCGTGGTCCGCTCCGCCGCCGCCTTCGGCGCGCACGGCGTGGTGATCCCGGAGCGCCGGGCGGCCGGTATGACCGCCGGTGCCTGGAAGACCTCCTCGGGTGCCGCGGCCCGGCTGCCCGTCGCCCGGGCCACCAACCTGACCCGTGCCCTGGAGGCGTACCAGAAGGCCGGTCTGACCGTGGTCGGCCTGGCCGCCGACGGCGAGGCCGAGATCGGCGACCTGGAGGTGCTGACCGGGCCGGTGGTGGTCGTCGCGGGCAGCGAGGGCAAGGGCCTGTCCCGGCTCGTCGCGGAGACCTGCGACGTGCTGGTGCGGATCCCGATGTCCGGGCTCACCGAGTCGCTGAACGCCGGTGTCGCGGCGGGCGTCGTCCTGTACGAGGCGGCCCGGCTGCGCCGCAAGGTCGGCTGACCCTCCGGTCCGCCGGCGGTAGCCGCACACGGCGGGTGCTCGGCGCAAGGCGTTCTCCGGAACCGCCCACCGTCCGCCCGCAATCAATGGAAAGCGATCGGATCCGCCCGGATCCGATCGCTTTTCTCATGATCACTTCAAGGGGACTCCCGATATCCACTCGGGAGAGTGTCCTAACCGGGTGTCACCCGGTTAGACGGGCGTGGACACCAGAACACCTCGGCGCCCGCTCCTGGGCGGTGGCAGCACCGGGATAGACGCGGGCCCCGGCCTCAACACCGCCAAGGTGCCGTCGGACCCGGCACGCCTCAGCAGCACCCAGGCGAGCTTCCGGCTCCGGCTCGGCACCCCGGTGGCGCCGCTGATCGACGCCCCGGCCGGACTGCTGTCCACCGGCGCCGCGTTCGGCGACCCGTACGGCACCCAGGGCCTGATCCGCCGCCCGTTGGTCACCCCGCAGGTGGTCGTCCCGGTCGGCGACGTATCGGCGCTCGCCGGGGCACCCCCGCGCCGCAAGGGCCGGGTCACCCCGGTCACCTGGACCGGCGAGGCGCGCCCGGACGACGTCGCGGCCACCCGGCTGCTGGAGGCCGTCCGACTGGGCGGCGTCCCGGCCGGGGTCGGCGGCCGCGGGGGCGGTCGCCCCGGCGGCTCCCTGGCGGACGCGGACACCCAGCTGGTCCCGCCGTACGGCGGCGCCCGGACGGTGCCGCGCCAGCCGCGCGAGGGCGACGGCACCGCCACCGAGGGCGGAGTCGGCCCGGTCGGCGCGCCGCAGGGCTGGACGCCCAGCGGTGAGCTGCCCGAGGTCTCGGCCGCCGGGGCGGAGGGCAAGCAGCCCTGGTACCCCGGCCGTCGGGTGGACCTCGGCCTGGTGCTGCTGCCGCTGCGCGCGGTGCTCGGCTCGCTCTCCGTCTACGCCGGGTTCAGCAAGCTCTGCGACCCGGTGTACTTCGACGGCGGCGAGCGCGGCTCGATGATGCGCTGGCTGTCCTCGCTGCACCCCTGGAAGGTCGCCGAGCCGCTGCTGGCCTTCGCCATGGCGCACCCGGTCGGCTCCGGCCTGGTGGTGTCGTTCACCGAGATCGTGGTCGGTGTGCTCACCCTCCTCGGGCTCTGGCAGCGGCTCGCGGCCGGGGCGGCGATGGCGCTGTCCGCCGTGCTGCTGTTCACGGTGAGCTGGCGGGCCGTGCCGGTGTACGACACGCCCGACCTGATCTTCCTGGCCGCGTGGAGCCCGTTGCTGATCGCCGGGGCGCCGTTCGCCTCGTTGGACGGGCGGCTCAACCTGGAGGCCTGGCGGCGGTACGGCGCGGGCGCGCCGGCCGCGCTGCGCCGCCGGGTGCTGCGGCGCGGCGCCGTGGTCACCGCGGCGGTGGTCGGTCTGACGCTGCTGCTCGGCTCGATGCTGGGCGGGGCGGTCCGTACCGGTGCCCGGCCGCACCCCGCGCCGTCCCGGCCCGCCACCGACTTCGGCACGCCGGTCTGGCCGAGCGGCGGGCCGTCGGTGACCCCCGGCGGCAGGAGCCCGGCCGGTTCGGCGCCCTCGCCGGCCCCGTCCCGGCCGGCCGCGCCGAGCGCCGCGGCCACCACCGCCGCGCCGTCCGGCACCCCGGCCTCGCCGAAGGCGGCCCCGGCCACCCCGAGCGGGAAGGCGAAGTCCTCGGCGAAGCCGGAGACCGGTACGGCCGCTCCGGCGGCTCCGGCGGCCTCCGCACCGCCGGCCGCCCCGGCCCCGGCCGGATCGACGCCCGCGCAGCGCGCCACTCCCGCCGCCCCGGCGGCCGGGACCGGGACGGCGCCGAAGCCGGCCCCGAGCACCGGGACCGGGACGGGCGGCACCCCGAGCGGGTCCGGTGCCTCGCCGGGCGGCTCGGGACTGCTGGGCGGGGTGCTGGGCAGCGCGCCGCTGGCCGAGCTGTCCGGCGGCGGCGCCCGCAGCTCCCGTCCGGAGCCGGCCACGGCGACCTGACGGGCGGGCCGGGCGGAACCGGCCCGGGAACGGCGACCGGCCGGGTGCTCCGTGGGGGAGCACCCGGCCGGTCGCCGTTGTGCGCGAAGCGCTTCGGCCAAGCGCGTCGGTGGAGCAGGGTGGCGGAGGGCTTCGGGGGCGCTCCGCCGGGCCGGCCCTACTGCGGGGCGCGGCCGGCGCCCCCGGCGAGCTCCTTGGCGGCCTCGGTGAGGTCCTTCGCGGTGTCGATGGCCCGCCAGTAGACGCCCTGCGGCAGCTGGTAGCCGGCCAGCCGCTTGCTGCGGGCCAGCTGCGGGAAGGTGGTCCGCTCGTGGTCGCCGACGTCCGGCAGCAGCTCGGCGAAGTCCGGGCCGAAGACGTAGAGGCCGGCGTTGATGAGGAACGGCGAGGGCGGGGCCTCGATGAAGTCGAGGACGTTGCCGAACTGGTCGGTCTCCACCGCGCCCCACGGGATCCGCGGCCGGGCCAGCGCGAGCGTCGCGACGGCGTCCCGCTCGTGGTGGAAGGCGGCCATGTCGCGCAGGCTGAACCTGGTCCAGATGTCGCCGTTGGTGGCGTACCAGGGCTCGTCGGGCCGGGGCAGCGCCTTGGCGGCGTACTTGAGGCCGCCGCCCCGGCCGAGCGGCTCGGCCTCGACCACCGTGCGGACCCGCAGCGGCAGGTCGGCCTTGTCGAGCCAGTCCTCCAGCACGTCGGCCAGGTGGCCGCAGGAGATGACCGCGTCGGTGACGCCCTCGGCGGCCAGCCAGGCGAGCTGGTGGCCCAGGATGGGGGTGCCCGTGCCCGGGATCTCGACCAGCGGCTTGGGGCGGTCGTCCGTGTAGGGGCGCAGCCGGGAGCCCTGGCCGCCGGCCAGGATGACGGCCTGGGTCACCGGCACCGGGCCGATGGCGGGAGCGGGCGGGGGAGTGGCCGTGGGGCCGGAGTCAGCGGTCATGGCTGAACAATAGGCGCGCGGGGGCCGGGCGAGCGGTCGTCCGGTGCGGTCGGCCGTGCCCGTGGCCCGGTGGCGGTGCCGGTCCTCCGGCGGGACCCGGACCCGGCCGACCGCCGGCTTCCCGGGTGGCTCCCGGCTCGGTCAGCCCGCCGCGCCGGCGGCGAACGAGCCGTCGCAGACCGCGCGGGCGAAGGTCCGGGCCCGCTGGACGTCGCCCTGGTACTTGCGCACCGCCGCCTTGCCGAGCTCGGTGGCGAGCGAGCTGCAGTAGGGCGTGAGCGCGGGCTGCTCGCGCATCGCGCGCTCCAGCAGGTCGAGCGCGCTGCCCGGGTTGTGGGCCCGCAGCTCGTCCATGAGGGCGACCCGCAGCGCGTCCTGCGGGGCGAGCCCGTCGGACGTCGTGGTGGTGGTGGCGGTCCGGCCGATCCCCGCGCCGTCCCCGCTGGACGCCGCCACGACCTGCTGGTCCAGCGACGTGGGCGGGGCCCACGGGACCCTGGTCACGGCGAGGGTGCCGGTGGTCACCAGGACGACGGGCAGGGTGAGGGCGATGGTCTGGCCGATGCGGCGAACTAGCTGCTTCACGCACAGGAGAGTAGCGGTGGGTAGGTCCCGGATCGCCCTCCGTTACACCATCGAGTGACACGGTGTCCTGGTTCGTCCCGTCGCCGGGTTGACGCCGTCGTCCGTCGGAGTGGTCCGGAACGGCAGGAGCCCCGCCGGACCGGTGACGGTCGGACGGGGCTCCGTGCGGCGGGCGGTGGCCCGGCGGGGCTCAGCTGGAGAGGCGGGCGCCGGTGCTGCTGGAGAACACGTGGGTCTCGTTGGCGACGGGCACGACGTGGATCGTCTCGCCGCGGGCCGGGATCTGGCGGCCGTGCACGCGGACGACCAGGTCCTTGTCCTCGCCGCCGATCTTGGTGGTGCCGTAGACGAAGCCGTCCGAGCCGAGCTCCTCGACCACGTTGACGGTGACCGCGACGCCCTCGATGCCGCCGCCGGGGACGATCTCGAAGTGCTCGGGGCGGATGCCGACGGTCACGTTCTTGTCGGTGCCGGCGCCGGCCAGGTCCTCGCGGGAGATGTTGACGACCGAGCCGCCGAACTTCACGCCGCCGTCCACCAGCGGCACCTCGACCAGGTTCATCGCGGGCGAGCCGATGAAGCCGGCCACGAAGAGGTTGGAGGGCCGGTCGTACATGTTGCGCGGGGTGTCGACCTGCTGCAGGACGCCGCCCTTGAGGACCGCCACGCGGTCGCCCATGGTGAGCGCCTCGGTCTGGTCGTGGGTCACGTAGACGGTGGTGATGCCCAGGCGGCGCTGCAGGCCGGCGATCTGGGTACGGGTCGAGACGCGGAGCTTGGCGTCCAGGTTGGACAGCGGCTCGTCCATCAGGAAGACCTGGGGCTCGCGGACGATCGCGCGGCCCATCGCGACACGCTGGCGCTGACCGCCGGAGAGCGCCTTCGGCTTGCGGTCCAGGTAGTCGGTGAGGTCGAGGATCTTGGCGGCCTCTTCGACCTTGGTGCGGATCTCCGACTTGTTGACGCCCGCGATCTTGAGCGCGAAGCCCATGTTCTCCGCGACGGTCATGTGCGGGTACAGCGCGTAGTTCTGGAACACCATCGCGATGTCCCGGTCCTTCGGCGGCAGGTGGGTCACGTCGCGGTCGCCGATGCGGATGGCGCCGCTGTTGACGTCCTCGAGGCCGGCCAGCATGCGGAGGCTGGTGGACTTGCCACAGCCGGAGGGGCCGACCAGGACGAGGAACTCGCCGTGCTCGATCTGGAGGTCCAGGGCGTCCACCGAGGGCGTGGTCGCCCCGGGGTAGACACGGGTCGCCTGGTCGAACGTCACAGAAGCCATGGCTGTGCTCTCCTTCACCGGCAGGAACGTGCCGGACGATCCGAGTAAAGGTGGGGGATTCCAGTCGGCCGGTTCCCAGAGGTGGTCTGAACCTCTGTACGAATCCGGCTCCGGGCGACGCTACCTGCGTGTACGCCGCTTGTCAGCCCCTCGACGGCCGGATTTCGGCATCGGTTCCATCACGCCCGCCCCGTCCGCCCGGGCCGTTCCGGCCCGTCACCGCCCCCGCTGCCGCCCGACCCCGGATATCCCCCCACCGCCCGCTCCCCGCCCGGTAGACTGCCCCCGGTGCCGCCGTGATCCGTCGCGGACGGTCACCATGCCTCCTTAGCTCAGCTGGCCAGAGCACCGCTCTTGTAAAGCGTAGGTCGTCGGTTCGAATCCGACAGGGGGCTCCGCAGGCCCTCGACGAAGGCCCCCCGGCGTGCAGCCGGGGGGCCTTCGTCGTTCCCCGGTACGCCGACCCGTCAGGTGACGGGGCGGCGGTCGGGCCGGAGTTGACGCAGGGTGTGGT
>NZ_LGDO01000100.1:0-15048 GCF_001279805.1 Streptomyces sp. XY431 | reverse complement strand
GGCGGGGTGGCGGGTGGCGGGGAAACGGCGGAACGGCGGACGCCCGGTGAGGAGGGCGCCCGCCGTCGGCGGGTCACTTGGCGGCGAGCGCCTTGCCGATGTCGCCGATCACGACGTCCGCGGCGAGCGGGCCGCCGCGGGTCGACCAGACCGAACCGTCCACGGTCACGGTGTGGTTGTTCTTCACCGCGCCGAGCTCCTGGTAGGCGGGCTTGGACTGGACGTCCTTCAGCGCGGCCTTGCCGTCGTCGGTGAGGGTCGACAGGAACAGCCAGTCGCCGTCGATCTCGTTGATCTTCTCCAGGCTCAGCGCCGGGGTGTGCGCGTTGCCGTCCTTGTCCTGGGTCTTCGGGCGGGTCAGGCCCATGTCGAGGGCGACCCCGCTGGCGAACTGCTTCTTCTCCATCCAGCTCGGGCCGGTCGGGTTCCAGCGGACGATGGAGACGGCCGCGCCCTTGTTGGCGCCCAGCTCGCCGCCGGCCTTGACGGCCTTGGCGTCGTAGTCGGCGATGACCTTGTTGGCCTGGTCCAGCTTGTTGAGGGCGTTTCCGATGCCGCGGAAGGAGAGCTTCCAGTCGTCGGTCGGCGCCATGGTGACCAGGGTGGCGGGGGTGATCTCGCGCAGCTGCTTGAGAACCTGCTGGTCCTGCATGTCGCCGGCCAGGATGAGGTCGGGCTTGGCGGCGATCACCTTGTCCATGACGGGCTGGAGCAGGTTGCCGACCACCGGGATGCCCTGGACCTTGTCCTTCAGGTACGCCGGCGGCTCGTTGAGGCCCTGGCCGTTGGTGATGCCGGCCGGCTTGAGGCCGAGGGCGAGCACCGCGTCGAGGTCCTCCTGGGTGAGGGTGACGATGCGCTTGGGCTCGGCGGGGATCTCGACGGCCGTGCCGGTGGCGTCCTTGACGGTCCGCTTGCCGCCGGCCGCGTCGGCGGCCGGGCTGCCCGCCGCGGCGGTCGTGGCGGCGGCGGACGGGGAGCCCTTGTCGGAGGACCCCTTGTCGGAGGAGCCCGACGAGCCGCAGCCGACGAGCAGGAGCGTGGCCGCCCCGGTGGCGGCCACCGCCTGGACCGCACGGCGGCGGGCGAGGTGCAGCGGGCTCTGGGGGGTCGACATGGATGCCTCCGGGCAAGGGTGTTGCGTACGGGCGGTACGGACGACGGTGCGGAATGCGGCGGTACTGCGGCGGTGCAGCGGCGGGTGCGACGACGCGGTGACACGAACCGGGACGATCCGGACCAGGACGATCCGGACGGATGCCACCCCGGGTCGGACACCCGTCCGACCGCGTTGACCATTAGGTTAGCCTTACCTTATGACATTGTCGCAAGTGGGTGCCGTCGAAGCGGCCGGCGCGGAACCCTCCGCCCCCGCACCGCCGACGGCCGACCGGTCCCGCCGCACCGCCTGGATCACCCTCGGCGGCATCCTCGCCGCACTGCTCGCGCTGACGGCGCTCTCGCTCTCCGTCGGCGCCGGCGAGGTCGGCCCCGGCCGCGTGCTGGACTACCTGCTCGACACCGACGGCGCCCGCGCCGACAGTCATCTCGCCCTGGTCGTCGGCGACCTGCGCCTCCCCCGCACCCTGACCGCCCTGCTGGTCGGCGCCGCGCTCGGGGTGGCCGGAGCCCAACTCCAGTCCGTCACCCGCAATCCGCTCGCCGAGACCGGCCTGCTCGGCGTCAACGCCGGCGCCTCGCTCGGCGTCGTCCTCGGCATCGCCGTGCTCGGCGTCCAGACCTCCTACGGCTACCTCGCCTTCGCCTTCGGCGGCGCCGTCCTGGCCAGCGGACTTGTGCTGGCGATCGCCGGCAGCCGGGGCGGCGGCTCCCCCATGCGGCTCGTCCTCGGCGGCTCCGCCGTCGGCGCCACCTTCGGCGGCCTCACCGGCGTACTGATCGTCAACTCCCCCGAGGCGTACGACCGCTACCGGGTCTGGGTGCTCGGCTCGCTGGCCGGGGTGGAGGGCTGGACCACCCTGGGCCAGCTCGCCCCGGTGCTCGGGGTCGGCTTCGTGGTCGCCCTGCTCACCACCCGGCCGCTGTCCGCGCTCGCGCTCGGCGACGACCTCGCCCGCGGCCTCGGCCACCGCCCCGGCGCCACCCGCGCCGCCGTCGCACTCGCCGTCACCCTGCTCACCGCCTCCGCCGTCGCCCTGGCCGGTCCGATCTCCTTCCTCGGCCTGCTCGCCGGCTTCCTGGCGCGGGCCGCGGCCGGCCCCCGGGTCGGCCGGCTCACCCTGCTCGCCGGGCTCGTCGGCGCCGCCGTGCTGACCGGGGCGGACGTGCTCGCCCGGGTGGTCGCCCGCCCCTTCGAGGCCCCGGTGTCGGTGATCGTCGCGCTGATCGGCGCGCCCACGCTGATCGCCATCGTGCGGTCCAGGAAGAACGCCGCGCTCGGCCTGACCGACACCGCCCCCGCCGAGTCCTCCGGCCGACATGGCCACCCGGAGGAGAAGCCGCCCAGGCCGGACGTGGTGATCCGGCGCGGCGCGCTCTCCGTCCTGCTCCCGCGGCGCTCGGCGCTGGCCGCGCTCGGCCTCGCCGCCGCGCTGCTCGCCGCCGTGGTGGTCTCCGCGCACGCCGGTCAGAGCGAACTCGACCTCGGCTCCACCTTCCGGGCCGTCTTCGGCTACGGCGACCGCCTCGACGTCCTGCTGGTGCAGAAGTTCCGGCTCGGCCGGATCGTCGCGGGCCTGGCCGCCGGCGCCGCGCTCGGCCTGGCCGGCTGCCTCACCCAGACACTGGCCCGCAACCGGCTCGCCACCCCCGAACTGCTCGGCGTCAACGACGGCGCCACCGCCGCCGTGCTGATCTCCGTCACCGCCACCGGCGCGTTCGGCGCCTGGTGGGCCGGACCGATCGGCGCGCTGGTCGCCGTCGCCGTGGTCACCGCCGTCTCCGGCGGCCTCGGCGCCCGCGGCTACCGGGTGCTCGTCGTCGGCCTCGCCATGTCGGCGCTCGCCTCCGCGATCATCCAGGTCGCGATGGCCCGGCGCTCGCTCAGCTCCGCCTCCTCGCTCTACGTCTGGACCTCCGGCAGCCTCAACGGCCGGGACTACGAGGTCGCCACCCCGGTGCTGATCGGCCTCGCCGTCCTGGTGCCGATCGCCCTGGTGGTGGCCCGCCGGCTGGCGGTGCTGCGCTTCGACGACAATGTGGCCTCCTCGCTCGGCGTCGACCCCGGCCGGGTCCGGCTCGCCTGTCTGCTGCTGGCCGTGGCCCTCGCCGGACTCGCCGTCGGGATCTGCGGACCGGTCGGCTTCGTCGCGCTGGCCGCACCGGTGGTCGCCGGCCGGCTGGCCGGGCCGTCCCGCGTCCCGGTGCTCGGCTCGGCCCTGGTCGGCGCGGTGCTGATCGTGCTCGCCGACACCCTCGGCCGGGTACTGATCTCCGGTGTGGAGATCCCGGTCGGCATCGTCACCACCGTGCTCGGCGGCCCGTTCCTGCTCTGGGTGTTGCTCGGCCGCAAGGGCAACCCCGCCTGATCATCGAGGAGTTCTCGCAGTGCAGAATGAACAGCCCGGCCCGGCAGCACAGGATGAACAGCCCCGCCTCGCGGTGCAGAGCGGACCGCTCGGCCTCCCGGCCCGGAGCGAACAGCCCGTCACCGGCGACGCGTTCTGGGCCCGGGTGGCCGCCGAGGGCGCCCCGCTGGTCGACCCCGACCCCGAGGACCCGGCCTACCGGCAGGTGACCTTCGTGCTGCGCGACGAGCCGGGCGAGGAGCCGTACGACGGCGTGCTCGCGCTCGTCCACACCGTCACCGACAAGGACCGGCACGCCGGCGACCTCGCCCCGCACCTGATGGAGCGCCGGGCCGGCGGCTGGTCGCGCACCTACCGGCTGCGCGCCGACCACCGGGCCTCCTACCAGCTGTACCCGGTGCGCGGAGCCGTCCCCGGCACCCGGCGGGCGGACTGGCTGAAGGTCCTGGACGACGCCCGCCCCGACCCGCTCGACCGGGGCCCTCGGCTGCCCGGCCGCGACGGGCGCCACCCCTCCTCGGTGCTCGCCCTGCCCGAGGCGCCCGCCCAGCCGTACGCCGAACGCCGCCCGGAGGTGCCGCGCGGGCGCACCGTGCGCGCCGAGGCGGCCGGGCGGACGATCGACGTCCACCTGCCCGCCGGGCACCGCACGGACGGCGGCCCCTACCCGGTGCTGGTCCTGCTGGACGGCGACGTCTGGGGCGGACAGCTGTCGGTCGGAGACACCCTGGACAACCTCACGGCCGAGGGGCTGATCCCGCCGACCGTCGCACTGCTCGTCCACACCCCGCCCCGGACCCGGCCGGACGACCTCAGCTGCAACCCCGACTTCGTCGACCTGCTGGCCGACCGGGTGCTGCCCTGGGCCGGCGCCGAGTACCGGGCCACCGCCGACCCGGCCCGTACGGTGATCGCCGGCCAGAGCGCGGGCGGGCTGACCGCCGCCTTCGCCGCCTTCCACCGGCCGGCCCGGTTCGGCAACGCGCTCTCCCAGTCCGGCTCCTTCTGGTGGCCCGACCCCACCGAGCTCAACGACGGCAGCGAGTGGCTCACCCGCCAGTTCGCCGCCGCCGAGCGGCGCGACGCCCGCTTCTGGGTGGAGGCCGGCCTCCAGGAGTGGCTGCTGCTCCCCCAGAACCGCAACCTGCGCGACGTGCTGCTCGACCGGGGCTACGACCTCGCCTACCGCGAGTTCAACGGCGGGCACGACTACGCCTGCTGGCGCGGGGGCCTCGCCGACGGCCTGGTCCACCTGCTGGGGCACCGCGGCTGACGCCCGCCCGGACGCGGGGGTGGTGGGTGCGGAGACCGCACCCACCCCCCCCGTGCTCAGAGCTCGACCTCCGTGAGGACCCCGGTCGCGACGTCGAACACGAAGCCGCGCACGGACCGGGTGTGCGGGACGAAGGGGCTGGTCCGGATCCGCGCGGCCGACTGCCGGACGTCGGCCTCCAGGTCCGAGAAGGCCTCCGCCGCCCACGGCGGCTTGACCCCGGTCTCCTTCCGGATCTCCTCGCGGAAGGCGTCGTCGCCGAAGGTGAGCATTCCGCAGTCGGTGTGGTGGACGAGGATGATCTCCTCCGTCCCGAGCAGCCGCTGGCTGATCGCCAGCGAACGGATGGCGTCGTCCGTGGCGACGCCGCCGGCGTTGCGGATCACGTGCGAGTCGCCCTCGGCGAGGCCGAGCGCGCCGTAGACGTTCAGCCTGGCGTCCATGCAGGCCAGGACGGCCGTGCGGCGGGCCGGCGGGAGCGGCAGCGGACCCTCGAAGGCCGCGGCGTAGTCGGAGTTGTTGCGCAGGTAGTGGTCGGTGGCGGTGTCGGTCATGGCGGACGGACGTCCCTTCGGTGCGGTCGGATCGTGGTCGTCCGGGACGCGGGGACGCCTGGCGGTGTGCAGGGGTCGACCGGCGCGCCCGGGACGGCGCCGCACGGGCGCGGACCGGCCCGCCCGGAGGCGGCGGACCGTGCGCGGCGGCGGAGAACGACGGCCGTGCGGCGCGGCGCCGTCCTACACGGCGGCGCGGCCCGACGGGCCGGGGATCGATCGATCGATCAGAAGGTGACCGGACAGCCGGTGGAGTGGATGCGGCCGAAGTCGATGTGACGACGGCGGACGAGCACGGTCATGCGGGCACCGTACCGCCCACCCGCACCCACCCGCCGGGGAATCCGGCATTCACCACCCCGTCGGGTGACCCGGCGCGGAGTCCGGCTCGGATCCCGGCGCGGACCCCGGCGCGAAGTCCGGGGCGGAGTCCGGGACGGGTGACCGCCCGGGTGGGCCGGGGAAACCCCGGGCGGGACGCCGCACGGGCCAGTACCGTGTCACATGTGACGCATTCGATTCTGTCCGGCGGCCGCGGGTGATCCGCGCGTTCCGGCCCGACACCGACTACCCCGCGCTGGCGGAGCTGCTCTCCGCCGACGGGGTCGAGCCGCCCGTCACGGCCGCCGAACTGCGCGGCCGGGACGCGGTGTTGCCGAGCGAGGACCGGCTGGCCACCGACCGGCGGGGGCGGCTCACCGGGCACGGCCGGGTCCGGCTGGTCCAACCCGGGCCCACCGGGGACCTGCTCGGGTACGCCACCGCCTGGCGCGCCCCCTGGACACTCCCCGGCGACCTCGCCTCGCTCGTCATCAGCGCGCCGGGGCGTGCCCCGGCCTGGCTGCTGCCGCTCTACGACGGGCTGGAGCGCTGGGGCCGCGAGGCCGGAGCCGGCCGGCTGCTCGGCGAACTCCCGGACGGGCACGACGGGTCGGCGACCGCGGGGCGGGACCCGACGGCCGACCTGACCGGGCTGCTGCTCGGCCGCGGCTACCGGGTGGATGCCCATGTCCGCTCGGCGAGCGCCCCGTTGGGCCCGCACCTGCCCGCCCCGCAGCCGCCGCCCGGCCTGTACCTGGACACCCTCGCCACCACCCTCGCGCCCGAGTCCGAGCGCCAGCTCCACCACCTCTACCGCGAGACCCTCCGCGACAACCCCGGATTCGCCGATGCCCTGCCGGAGTTCGACGACTGGCGGACCGAGGTCCTGGCCGGTCCCGGCGCCCGCCCCGACTGGGTGTTCACCGCCGAGTGCAGCGGGCGGATCGTCGGCGCCACCGTCGTGCACGGGACGAACGACCCGCTGGCCTGCCGCGTCCACTACACGGCGGTGCTGCGGGCCTGGCGCGGCCGCGGGCTCGCCCGGGCGCTCAAGCTGCACGCGGCGCGGTACCTGCTCGGGCACGGTGTGCGGACGGCGCACACCGAGGTCGAGGCCGGCAATGTGCCGATGGTCGCGGTGAACGCCGCCCTCGGGTACCGGTGGGGCAGCGGGCACCGGCGGCTGGTCAAGGAGTTCTGAACCCGGCCGCGCAGAGCCGCACACAGCCGCAAACGGCTGGAACGGCCGCAGGACGGCACCCCGGGGCGCGGGGTGCCGTCCTGCAAGTGCCACGAGTCGCTCAGTCCATCGGCGGCGGCCCCGGGGCCTCCTTCGGCAGCCGGGCCGCGACCAGGGCTCCGAGGGCGACCGCGCCCGCCGTGGCCACCAGCGCCACCCGGTAGGGCCCGGGTTCGGCGCTGTGCGTGCCGTCCTCGGCCAGCGCGCCGATCAGCGCCGCGGCGCCGGCGATGCCGAACGCGCCGCCGAGCGTGCGGACGATGGTGAACAGGCCCATCGCCCGGCCCATGGCGGGCCCCGGCACGTCCGCGAAGCCCGCGATCTGCACCGTCAGCACGGCGGTGCCCAGGATCAGGCCGACCCCGAACATCAGCGCCCGGACGGCCCAGGCGTTCCCGCCGACACCCGGCAGGGCGAGGGCGGCCAGCACCAGCGCCGCGAGCAGCAGGGCCGGCAGCGCGAGCCGGCGCGGGCCGAGCCTCGGCAGCAGCCGGTCGACCACCTGGGAGGCGGCCATCAGGCCGATCGCCTCCGGGAACACGCTCAGGCCCGCGTCCAGCGCCGAGGCGCCGAGCGCCGCCTGGTAGAGCAGCGGGAAGGCGAACAGCGCGCCCATCAGTCCGGCGGCGGTCAGCAGGGCCAGCCAGCCGGCCGCGCCGAAGGTCCGGTCGGCGAGCAGCCGCAGGTCCACCAGCGGCTCCTCGGCCCGCAGCTGGTGCCGGACGGCGAGGACGAGCAGCACCACGCCGAGGACCCCGGACAGGCCCACCGCCGGGGAGGTCCAGCCGTGCGCGGGGCCGAAGCCGAGCGCGTAGGTGAGCAGGCCCAGGCCCGGGGTGGCGAGCAGGAAGCCGGTGGTGTCGAAGCGCCCGGCCGGCGGCTCCTCCTGGTCGCGCAGGGCGAACACGCCGGTCAGCACGGCCGCCACGCCGATCGGCACATTGACCAGGAACAGCCAGTGCCAGGAGAGGTGTTCGGTCAGGAAGCCGCCGAGCGGCGGGCCGAGGGCGGGCATCAGGGCCGTCGGCACGATCAGCACCTTGCCGAGGCCGGCCCGCTCGTGCGGCGCGAAGGCCCGGAACAGCAGCGTCATGCCGACCGGGGTGAGCAGGCCGCCGGCCACGCCCTGGGCGGCCCGGGCGGCGGTGAGCGCGCCGAGGCCGGGGGCGGCCGCGCACAGGGCGCTGGCCAGGGTGAACACCGCGAGCGAGCCGAGGAAGACCCGCCGGACGCCGAACCGGTCGCCGAGCCAGCCGGCCGCCGGGAGGCCGACCGCGAGGCCGACCAGGAAGGCGGTCTCCACGGCGTTGGCGGCGGAGACCGGGCGGCCGAAGTCACCGGCGATGGTGAACAGGGCCGGGTTGACGATCGTCGAGTCCAGGCCGTTCATGCACATCGCGGCCGTGTACACGAGCACCACGGCGAGGCGTCCCGCGAACAGGGGACGGGCCGGGGCGCCGGCCCCGGCCCCGGCGGGAGTGCCGGGACCGGGGCCGGGCTTGGCGTCCGTGTCGGTCATCGGGCCGGGCTCAGCTCGGTCCAGTGGGCGGTGATCCAGTCCAGCGCGGCGGCGCGCTCGCACGGCCCGTGGGCGACGGTCCAGCCGGCCGGGACGGCGGCGAAGGCCGGCCAGAGCGAGTGCTGGCCCTGGTCGTTGACGAGCGCGAGGAACTCGCCGTCGCCGTCGAAGGGGTTGGCGGGGGCGTCACTCATGGGGTGGGTTCTCCTGTGGGTTCGGACAGGTTCGGGCATGGTCGGGCAGGTTCAGACAGGTTCGGGCAGGTTCGGACGGGAGCGGGGTTCAGCGGCCGGAGTCGAGGGCGGTGAGGTGCTCGGCGACGACGCCCGCGATGTGCGCGATCGGCTCCGGCAGCGTCATGTCCTTGTGCGAGCAGGCGACCTCGGTGTTGTCGATCCGCCCGGCCACGTACGGGGTCCACAGCTCGGGCACCAGGGTGTCGTCGATGGTGTCGACGACGGCGCGGAAGAACAGCACGTCGCCGGTGAGGCGGCGATGGTCGTACTCCCGCACCAGGTGGTTGATGTGCAGGTAGATCCGGTTCAGCGCCTCGACGGTGGCGTCGTCGAGACCGGCCAGCGGGCTGCCCTCGCGGCGCAGCACCTCGGTGACGTGGGCGAGTTCCAGCGGCCGGCCGTCGAGGTCCTCGGGGCCGAAGCCGCCCATGGTGAGCAGCGCCTCCAGGGCCTCGGCCTGGTCCGGCACCGGCAGGTCGCGGAAGCCCTCGGCCGGGTAGGCGTCGAGGACGGCCAGCAGTTCGACGACGCAGCCGAGTTCCTCCAGCCGGGCGGCCATGGCGTGGGCGATGATGCCGCCGGTGGACCAGCCGAGCAGCCGGTAGGGGCCCTCGGGCTGGACCTCGCGGAGCCGGTCGACGTAGTGCGCGGCGAGGTCCTCCATGGTGGCGGGCAGCGGCTCGCCGGCGGTGGCGGCGCCGACGCCCTGCGCCTGGAGGCCGTAGATCGGCACGTCCGCCGGGATGTTGCGGATCAGTCCGGTGTAGCACCAGCTGAGGCCGCCGGCCGGGTGGACGGCGAAGAGCGGGTTGCGGCGGCCGGGGGCGGTGGGCCGCAGCGGCAGCAGGACGTCGAGCGCGTCGGCGCCGGGGGTGTCCGCGGACAGCGCGGTGTCGAGCGCGGCGACGGTCGGCGCCTGGAACAGGGTGCCGATGCCGACCTCCAGGCCGAGCACGGCCCGGATCCGCCCGGCGAGCCGGACGACCAGCAGGGAGTGGCCGCCGAGGGCGAAGAAGTCGTCCTCGACGCCGACCGCCGGTACTCCCAGGACCTCGGCGAACAGTTCGCAGAGCTGCTGTTCGCGCGGGTTGCGCGGCGGGCGGCCGCCACCGGCGGCGGGGGCGTCGGGGGCGGGCAGGGCGCGCCGGTCGAGCTTGCCGTTGGCGGTGAGCGGCAGCCGGTCGAGCAGGACGACGGCGGACGGGACCATGTGGACGGGCAGGTCGGCGGCGGTGCGGGTGCGCAGTTCCTCGCCGGTGACCTGGTCCGCGCCGGTGACCTGGTCGGCGGCGGTGACCTGGTCGGCGCCGGGCGCGAGCACGGCGTAGCCGACCAGCCGCTTGTCGCCGGGCACGTCCTCGCGGACGACCACGGCGGCGTCGGCGACCGCCGGGTGGGCGGCCAGGACGGCCTCGATCTCGCCGAGTTCGATCCGGAAGCCGCGGATCTTCACCTGCTGGTCGGCCCGGCCGAAGTACTCCAGGACCCCGTCGGCCCGCCGTCGGGCGAGGTCGCCGGAGCGGTACATCCGGGTGCCGCGCTCGCCGAACAGTTCCGCGTACGGGTCGGCGACGAAGCGCTCGGAGCTGAGGGCCGGGCGGCCGAGGTAGCCCCGGGCCAGGCCGGCGCCGGCCACGTACATCTCGCCGGTGACGCCGGGCGGGACGGGCTGCAGGTACTGGTCGAGCACATAGATCCGCAGGTCGGGGATGTTGACGCCGATGGTGCTGCTGCTGCCCGCGGCGGCGCTCGCCCGGCCCAGGGCGATGTGGGTGACGTGCACGGTGGTCTCGGTGATGCCGTACATGTTGACCAGGGTGGGCGCGTCCTCGGCGTGCCGCCGGTACCAGTCGTCGAGGCGGCCGAGTTCGAGTGCCTCGCCACCGAACACCACGTAGCGCAAGGCGAGTTCGGTGCCGGGCCGTTCCCGGTCGGCGGCGCTGAGCTGGTAGAAGGCGGACGGCGTCTGGTTGAGGACGGTCACCCGCTCGCGGGCGAGCAGGTCGAGGAAGGCCGCCGGGTCGCGGCTGACCAGGTGCGGGACGACGACGAGCCGCCCGCCGTGGAGCAGGGCGCCCCAGAGCTCCCAGACCGAGAAGTCGAAGGCGTAGGAGTGGAACAGCGTCCACACGTCCTCGGCGCCGAAGCCGAACCAGTGGTCGGTGGCGGAGAACAGCCGGACCACGTTGTGGTGGGTGACCGGTACGCCCTTGGGACGGCCGGTGGAGCCGGAGGTGTAGATGACGTAGGCGGTGTCCTCGGCGGTCAGCGGCCGGGTGCGCTCGTGCTGGGCCAGCGGGACGGCCGGGTGGGCGTCCGCCTCGCCGCCGTCGACCAGCAGCTGCGGCACCCGGTGCTCGGGCATCCGGGGCGCGGTGGCGGTGTCGGTGAGCAGCGCGGCGGGCGCGGCGTCGGCGAGCATGTAGGCGAGCCGGTCGGCCGGGTACTCGGGGTCGAGCGGCAGGTAGGCGGCGCCGGACTTGGCGACCGCGAGCAGGCCGGTGACCAGGTCGAGGGAGCGCGGCAGGGCGAGGGCGACGATGGTGCCGGGGCCGATGCCGCGGGCGGCCAGCAGCCGGGCCAGCCGGTCGGCGCGGGCGGCGAGTTCGGTGTAGCTGAGTGTCTCGCCGTCGCAGCTGACGGCGGTGGCGCCGGGGTTGGCGAGGGCGGCGGCCTCGAACAGCTCGGGCAGGGTGGCGCCGGGCTCCGAGTGGACGGGGGTGCCGTTCCACTCGACCAGGGCGCGGTGCCGCTCCTCGTCGCTGATCAGCGGGAGCCGTCCGATCCTGGTGTCCGGCGCGGTGGCGGCGGCGGTGAGCAGCCGGGCCAGGCGCTCGGCGAGGGCGCGCACGGTGGCCTCGTCGAAGAGGTCGGTGCGGTACTCCAGGAAGCCCGCTATGCCGCCCTCGCGCAGTTCGCCCGCGTTGAGGGTGAGGTCGAACTTGGCGGTGCCGGAGGGGATCGCGGCGACGGTGGCGGTGAGGCCGCCGCCGAGCGCGAAGGCCCGGTCGGGGACGGACTGCCAGGCCAGCATGACCTGGAACAGCGGGTGCCGGGCGAGCGAGCGGCGCGGGTTGAGCTCCTCGACCAGGCGGTCGAAGGGCAGGTCGGCGTGGTCGTGGGCGCCGAGCACGGCGGTGCGGGTGCGGCCGAGCAGTTCGCGGAAGCTCGGGTCGCCGGGAGGGGCATCCCCGGCGGAGCGAGGGGAAGTGTCGATGCGCACAACCACGGAGTTGACGAAGTAGCCGACCAGGGCGGCGGTCTCGTCGGAGTCGCGGCCGGCGACGGGGGTGCCGACGGGGATGTCGGTGCCGCAGCCGTGCCGGGTGAGCAGTGCGGCCAGGCCGGCCTGGACGGCGGTGAACACGCTGGTGCCGGTGGTGCGGGCGAGCGCGGCCAGGGCCGCGTGGGCGTCGGCGTCGAGGCGGAACGGCACGGTGGCGCCCTGGTGGGCGGCGACGGCGGGCCGGTGGCGGTCGGTGGGCAGGTCGAGCTGGTCGGGCAGGCCGGCCAGGGTCTTGCGCCAGTGGTCGAGCTGGCGAACGGCGAGCGCGCTGGGCGCCTCGCCGGTGCCGAGGAGCTTCGCCTGCCAGTCCACGTGGTCGGCGAACTGCACGGTCAGCGGGGGCAGTTCGGGGGCGCGGCCGGCGAGGCGGGCGGTGTGGGCGGCGGCCAGGTCGCGGGCCAGCGGGGTGGTGGAGGCGCCGTCGCCGGCGATGTGGTGGAGCAGCAGCAGGAGGGTGTGGGTGCCGTCCTGGTGGGCGAACAGGCTGGCCCGCAGCGGCGGTTCGGCGCCGAGGTCGAAGGCGTACCGGACGGCGTCGGTGATCTCGCCGGTGCCGGTGTGGAGTTCGACCGGGGCGGGCGGCAGGATCCGCTGGTAGGGCTCGCCGTCGGCGGACTCGCCGTAGACGGTGCGCAGGGTCTCGTGCCGGGCGGCGAGGTCGCCGACGGCGAGCGCGAGCGCCTCGCGGTCCAGCGGGCCGGTGAGGGTGAGGGCGAGCGGGATGTTGTAGGTGGGGCTGGGGCCCTCCAGCCGGTAGTGGAACCACAGGCCGCGCTGGGCCGGGGAGAGCGGCAGCCGCTCGGCGCGCCGGACCGGCACCAGGGCGGGGCGGGGTTCGGGGGCCGAGCGCTCGCGCAGCAGGGCGGCGAGGGCGGCCGGGGTGGGGTGGCGGAAGACGTCGGCGAAGCCGACGGCCACGCCGAGGGCCTCGCGCAGCCGGGCGGCGAGGCGGCCGGCCAGCAGCGAGTGGCCGCCGAGGTCGAAGAACCCGGCGTCGCGGGAGAGCGGTCCGGCCAGGTCGAGGAGGTCGGCGAACAGCCCGCAGATGATCTCCTCCTGCGGGGTGGCGGGCGCGGCGCCGGCCTCCGCCGCGTCGGACTCGGGCTCGGGCAGGGCGCGGTGGTCGAGCTTGTCGTTGCCGGTGCGCGGCAGGTCGTCGAGGACGAGCACGGCGGCGGGCACCATGTGCTCGGGCAGCCGGGCGGCGAGGCCCGAGCGCAGCGCGGCCGGGTCGAGGACGGCTCCGGCGGCGGGCACGGCGTAGCCGAGCAGCCGCTTGCCGCTGGGGCCGGGGCGGGCGATCACCACGGCCCGGTCGACGCCGGGAAGTTCGCCGAGGACGGCGGCGATCTCGCCGGGCTCGATCCGGAAGCCGCGGATCTTCACCTGGTCGTCGGCGCGGCCGAGGAACTCCAGGGTGCGGTCGGGCCGGCGGCGGGCGAGGTCGCCGGTGCGGTACATCCGGCTGCCGGGCGGGCCGAAGGGGTCGGCGAGGAAGCGTTCGGCGGTGAGGTCGGGGCGGCCGAGGTAGCCGAGGGCGAGGCAGGCGCCGGCCACGTAGAGCTCGCCGGCGACGCCGTCGGGGGCGGGGCGCAGCGAGCCGTCGAGCACGTAGGCGCGCGAGCCGCGGACGACCCGGCCGACCGGGGCGCCGTCCGGCCCTGGGGTCCAGGTGTAGGCGTCGACGGTGGTCTCGGTGGGGCCGTAGAGGTTGACCGGGCTCAGGCCGTCGACGGCGGTGAGGCGGCGCCAGAGCGGCTCGGGGGTGGCCTCGCCGCCGACCGCGACCACGGCGGGGCGGTGGGCGTCCTCGGCGAGCAGGCCCTCGGCGATCAGCACGTCCAGGTAGGAGGGGGTGACGTCGAGGTAGTCGATCCGCTCGTCGCGGACGTGGCCGACGAGGGCGGCCGGGTCGCGGTAGGTCTCGTCGTCGAGCAGGTGCAGCTCGTGGCCGTGGAGCATCCACAGCACCGGGTCCCAGGAGGCGTCGAAGGCGAACGAGGCGCTGTGGGCGATCCGCAGCCGCTCGCGGCCGGTGCGGGCGAGGGCGGGGGCGATGTGGTCCTCGTCGTGGCCGGCGGCGAGGTTGGCGAGCGAGGCGTGGGTGACGACGACGCCCTTGGGGCGGCCGGTGGAGCCCGAGGTGTGCAGCAGGTAGGCGGTGTGCGCCGGGTCGGGGGCGGGCAGCGGTCCGGCGGGCAGGGCGGCGAGTTCGGCGCGGACGGCGGGGTCGTCGAGGGCGACGGCGGGGCGGTCGGCGGCGCCGGGCAGCGCGGCGAGGGCCTCGGCGGTGCCGACGGCGCACACCGGGCGGGTGTCGTCGAGGATGTCGGCGGTCCGCTGCCGGGGGTGGGTGAGGTCCAGGGAGAGGCAGGCGCCGCCGGCCTTGAGCACGGCGAACATCGCGACCAGGGTGTCGGCGCCGCGCGGCATGGCGAGGGCGACGGGGGTGTCGGCGCGGACGCCGAGGGCGGTGAGGCGGTGCGCGAGGCGGCTGCTCGCGGCGTCCAGCTCGGCGAAGGTGAGGGTGGTGGCGCCGCTGCGCAGGGCGACCGCGTCCGGGGTCAGGGCGGCCCGGCCGGCGAGCAGTTCGGGCACGGTGCGGGTGGCGGGCGGCTCGGTGCGGCCGGCGGTGGCGCGGCGCAGCGCGTCCCGGTCGAGCAGGTCGATCCGGGCGATCGGGGTGTGCGGGGCGTCGAGCAGCAGCGTGGCGAGGCCGTCGAGGTAGCGCAGCAGGCCGTCGCGGTGGGCGGCGAGGGCGTCGGCGCCGTACTGGTCGGGGTGGGCCTCCAGGCCGATCCGCAGGGCGCCGTCGGGGCCGGGCGAGACGGCGAGGGCGAGGTCGTCGACGGGGCCGGCGGCGAGGTTGCGGACGGTGCCGGGCAGACCGGCGAGGTCGAGGTCGCGCTCGAAGGCCTTGATGTTGACCATCGGTCCGAACAGGGCGCGGCGGGTGCCGGTCAGTCCGAGGTCGCGGCGCAGGTCCTCCAGCGGGTAGCGCTGGTGGCGGCGGACGTCGCGGACCTCCAGGACGACCCGGCGCAGCAGTTCGGCGGCGGTGTCGCGGGGGTGGACGGCGAGGCGCAGCGGCAGCACGTTGGCGGTGGCGACGGGGGTGCGCAGGGCGGCGG
>NZ_LGDO01000099.1:0-27341 GCF_001279805.1 Streptomyces sp. XY431 | reverse complement strand
CCCCCGTTCCCACCCCGTGCGCCCGAGGCCCGCGCAGGAGGACGGCAGTCCCGGAACTGCCGCTCACCTGCCGGGCCTTGTGCCGCTTCCGGGCCCGGCCCGCACCTACCTTCGAATCACACCGCACCGCGCCACCACCTCACCGAGGAGAGCACCGTGAGCAACCCGTTCGAGGACGACAACGCCGGCTACCTGGTCCTGGTCAACGACGAGAACCAGCACTCGCTGTGGCCGGTCTGGATCGACGTGCCGGCCGGCTGGACCACCGTCCACGGCGAGGCGCCCCGCCAGGAGTGCCTGGAGTGGATCGAGACCAACTGGACCGACATCCGCCCGGCCTCGCTGGTCGCCGGCCTCGACCGCCGGTGAGCGCCGCCATGGTGACCTGGGAGCTGAACCCCGGCCGTCCGGCCCTCCTCCACGTCCCGGCCGTCGCCGACCTCGCCGAGGGCTGCGCCTGGCTCCGCGAGCACGAGGCCGAGCTGACCGCCGCGCTGCACGAGCACGGCACGATCTTCCTGCGCGGGCTGCCGGTCGCGGCCACCGAGGACGTCGCCGCCGTCCGGGACGTGCTGATCCCCGAGCCCACCCCGTACCGGGAGAAGGCCACCCCGCGCAGCGACTTCGGCAACGGCGTGTTCTCGTCCACCGACCTGGCGGCCGCGCTGCCGATCCGGATGCACAACGAGAACAGCTACACCCTGACCTTCCCCGGCCGGCTGCTGTTCGCCTGCCTGGTCGCCCCGGAGGAGGGCGGCGCCACCCCGACCGCGGACGTCCGCAAGGTCCTCGCCGGGCTGCCGCCGCACCTGGCCGAGCGGGGCCGCAGCTCCGGCTGGACGCTCGGCCGCAGCTACTCGGAGTACGTCTCGCTGCCGTGGCGGACCGCCTTCGGCACCGAGGAGCCCGCCGAGGTCGAGCAGTACTGCCGGGAGAACGGCATCACCTGGGAGTGGCTGGAGGACGGCACCCTGCGCACCGACCAGCTGCGGCCGGCCACCATCCGCCACCCGCACACCGGCGAGGAGGTCTGGTTCAACCACCTGGCCTTCTGGAACGAGTGGTCGCTGGACCCGGACATCCGGGAGGCCATGGTCGAGGAGTTCGGCCCGGACGGCCTGCCGTTCAACACCGGCTTCGGCGACGGCGAGCCGGTCACCCGCGAGGACGTCGAGGCGCTGAACGCCGCCTACGAGGCCGCCACCGTGCGGGAGACCTGGCAGGTCGGCGACGTGATGCTGGTCGACAACGTGCTCTGCGCGCACGGCCGCGACCCGTACCGCGGCGACCGGAAGATCGCCGTCGCGATGGGCCGCCCGGTCGACGTCCTCGACTGCGAGCCGTCCGTCCTCCCGACCACCGCCGTCGCTGCGTGACGGCGCCCACCACCACACGCCCGTGACGTGAGCAGAGGAAGCACCGTGATCCCGGTTTCGTACGCACAACAGCGTCTCTGGCTGATCGACCAGATCGAAGGGCCGACCGCGCTCTACAACCTGCCGTTCGCGGTCCGCCTGCGCGGCGCGCTCGACCTCGACGCGCTGCGCGCCGCGACGGCGGACGTGGTGGCCCGGCACGAGGCCCTGCGCACGGTGTTCCCGGTGGACGGCGAGGGCGTGCCGGTGCAGCACATCCTGCCGTCGGCGGAGGCGGGCACCGCCTTCACGACGGTGGAGTGCACGCCGGCCGACTACGCCGCCCTGCGGGACCGGGCCGCCGCCCACACCTTCGACCTGAGTGCCGAAACGCCCATCCGGGTCACGGTCTTCTCGCTCACCCCGACCTCCCCGACCGACGACGGCGCGGACGCCGTCCCCGAGCACGTGCTGCTCGTCGTGCTCCACCACATCGCCGGTGACGGCTGGTCGCTCGGCCCGCTGCTGCGCGACCTCGCCGCCGCCTACACCGCCCGCCTCGCCGGTGCCGGGCCGGACTGGGAGCCGCTGCCGGTCCAGTACGCCGACTACGCCCTGTGGCAGCGCGAGCTGCTCGGCGATGAGTCCGACCCGTTCAGCCTGATGAGCCGTCAGCTCAACCACTGGCGAGGAGTCCTGGCCGGTCTGCCGGAGGAGCTGGAGCTGCCGGTGGACCGCCCCCGGCCGCCCGTGCCGACCGGCGCCGCCGACGCCGTACCGTTCACCCTCGGCCCCGAACTGCACACCGCGCTGGCCGACCTGGCCCGCCGCCACCGCTCCACCCTGTTCGCCGTCCTCCAGGCCGGGCTGGCCGCGCTGTTCACCCGGCTCGGCGCCGGTACCGACATCCCGCTCGGCACCGGTGTGGCCGGCCGCTCCGACGAGGCCCTGAACGACCTGGTCGGCTTCTTCGTCAACACCCTGGTGCTGCGCACCGACACGTCCGGCGACCCGTCCTTCGCCGAACTCCTGGGCCGGGTCCGGGAGGCCCAGCTGGACGCCTTCGCCCAGCAGGACGTGCCGTTCGAGCGGCTGGTCGAGGAGGCCAACCCGGCCCGCGCGCTCGGCCGCCACCCGCTGTTCCAGACCCTGCTGGTGCTGCAGAACCACGAGGAGGGCGAACTCGGCCTGCCCGGGCTGGAGTCGGCGCCCGAACCGCTGGGCCTGCGGGTCGCCAAGTTCGACCTCAACATCGGCGTCACCGAGCGGCACGACCAGGACGGCACCCCGGCCGGGCTGGAGGGCTCGGTCGAGTACGCGGCCGACCTGTACGACCGGGCCACCGTCGACGGGCTGTTCGCGCGCTTCGGCCGGCTGCTGGCCGCCGCGGCCGCCGACCCCGCCGCGCCGATCGGCACCCTGGACATCCTCGCCCCCGAGGAGCGCGCCCGGCTCGCCGAGGACTGGAACGCCACCGCCGCGCCGGTCCGCACCGGCTCGCTGCCCGAGCTGTTCGCGGCACAGGCCGCCCGCACCCCGGACGCGATCGCCCTCGCCCACGACGGCGGCGAGGTCGGTTACGCCGAACTCGACGCCCGCGCCAACCGGCTCGCCCACCACCTGATCGCCGCCGGCGTCGGCCCGGAGTCCCCGGTCGCGCTGCTGATGGAGCGCTCGGCGGACCTGGTCGTCGCCACCCTCGCCGTGCTCAAGGCCGGCGGCTGCTACGTGCCGATGCACGCGAGCCTGCCGCCCGAGCGGATGACCGCGCTGCTCGCCGACACCGCCGCGCCCGTGCTGATCACCGACCGCGCCGAGCCCGGCTTCGCCCACGAGGCCGTCGTGGTCCGCCCCGGCGACGAGGCGGGGGCGCCCGACCACGACCCCGGCCTGCCCGTCCACCCGGACCGGCTCGCCTACGTGATGTTCACCTCCGGCTCCACCGGCACCCCCAAGGGCGTCGCGGTCCGCCACCGCGACGTGGTCGACCTCGCCGACGACCGCCGCTGGCGCGACGGCCGGCACGAGCGGGTCCTGCTGCACTCCCCGCACGCCTTCGACGCCGCCACCTACGAGCTGTGGACGCCGCTGCTGCACGGCGGCACCGTCGTCGTCGCCCCGCCCGGCACCATGGACGCGGCCGCCCTGCACACCGTCGCCACCCGGCACGGCGTCACCGCGGTGTTCCTCACCAAGGCGCTGTTCGACCTGGTCGCCGAGCAGGCCCCGGAGACCTTCCGCGCCCTGCGGACGGTGTGCACCGGCGGCGAGGCGGCCTCCGGCACCCTGATGCGCCGGGTCCTGGAGCACTGCCCCGAGCTGCTGCTCGCCCACGTCTACGGGCCCACCGAGGCGACCACCTTCGCCACCCACCACCACCTCCTCCCGGCCGACCTGGACGGTGCCCGGGCCCCGATCGGCGGCCCGCTGGACAACATGCGCACCCATGTCCTGGACGCCCGCCTCCAGCCGGTGCCGCCCGGCGTGCCCGGCGAGCTGTACATCGCCGGGGCCGGCCTGGCCCGGGGCTACTGGCGCCGCGCCGCGCTGACCGCCGAGCGCTTCGTCGCCGACCCCTTCACGCCGGGCACTCGGATGTACCGCACCGGCGACCTGGTGCGCCGCCGGGCGGACGGCGCGATCGAGTTCCTCGGCCGGATCGACGGCCAGGTCAAGCTGCGCGGCTTCCGGATCGAGCTCGGCGAGATCGAGGCGGCGCTCTCCCGCCACCCCGCCGTCCGCCAGGTCATCGTGGTCGCCCGCGAGGACCGCCCCGGCGACACCCGGCTGGTCGGCTACTGCGCCGTGACGGCCGAGGTGCTCGACGGGAGCCCCGAACTCGCCGCCGAACTGAAGGAGTTCGCCGCCGCCGGCCTGCCCGGCTACATGGTGCCCTCCGCCGTGGTGGTGCTGCCCGCGCTGCCCCTGAACGCCAACGGCAAGGTCGACCGGCGCGCCCTGCCCGCCCCCGACCTCGGCGCCGACCCGGCCGGCCGCGCCCCGCGCGACGAGCGCGAGCGGGCCCTGTGCGCGCTGTTCGGCGAGATCCTCGGCATCGAGGACATCACCGTCGACGACGACTTCTTCGCCCTCGGCGGCCACTCGCTGCTCGCCACCCGCCTGGTCGGCCGGGTCCGCGCCGACCTCGGCGCCGAACTCGCCATCGGCGACCTCTTCCAGGCCCCGACCGTCGCCGCCCTCGCCGCCAAGCTCGCCGACGGCCCGGCCCGCCCGGCCCTGCTCCCCGAGCAGCGCCCCGAGCACCTGCCGGTCTCCTTCGCCCAGCGCCGCCTGTGGTTCCTCGGCAAGGCCGAGGGCCCCGCCGCCACCTACAACGTCACCCTCGCCCTGCGGCTGTCCGGCCCGCTCGACACCGCCGCCCTGGAACGCGCCCTCGGCGACGTGGTCGCCCGGCACGAGTCGCTGCGCACCGTCTTCACCGAACTCGACGGCGTGCCGCACCAGCGGGTCCTCGACGGCCCGCCCGGGCCGCTGCTCACCGTCACCGACCGCCCGGCGCAGGACCTCGTCGGCCACCTCTTCGACCTGGCCGTGGACGTCCCGCTGCACGCGTACCTGTGCCCCGAGGGGCCCGAGGAGCACGTGCTCACCCTGGTGCTGCACCACATCGCCGGCGACGGCTGGTCGCTGCGCCCGCTGTTCCGCGACCTCGCCGCGGCCTACACCGCCCACCGCGACGGCACCGCCCCCGACCCGCGTCCGCTGCCCGTCCAGTACGCCGACTACACCCTCTGGCAGTACCGGCTGCTCGGCTCCGACACCGACCCGCGCTCGCTGCTGGGCCGTCAGCTCGACCACTGGCGCGAGGCCCTGTCCGGCCTGCCGGACGAGCTGCCGCTGCCGCTGGACCGCCCCCGCCCGCCGGTGCCCACCCACCGCGGCGACGTCGTCGAGCTGGACCTCGACGCCGCCCTGCACGCCCGGCTCGCCGAACTGGCCGGCCGGCACGGGGTCACCCTGTTCATGGTGCTCCAGGCCGCCTGGGCCACCCTGCTGCACCGCTTCGGCGCCGGGGACGACGTCCCGATGGGCACCCCGCTGGCGGGCCGGCTCGACCCCGCCCTGGACGACCTGGTCGGCTTCTTCGCCAACACCCTGGTGCTGCGCACCGACCTGAGCGGCTCGCCGACCTTCGCCGAGCTGCTGGGCCGGGTCCGGGAGGCCGACCTGGCCGCCTACGCCCACCAGGACGTGCCGTTCGAGCGGCTGGTCGAGGAGCTCAACCCGGCCCGCACACTGGCCCGGCACCCGCTGTTCCAGGTGATGATCGCCTTCGACAACACCACCGGCGGCGGGCCCGAGTTCCCCGGCACCCGCGCCTCCTACGAGCCGCTGGGCCTGCCCACCACCCCCTTCGACCTGACCCTCAACCTGTCCGAGCGCCACCACCCGGACGGCTCCCCGGCCGGGCTCTCCGGCGGCCTGGAGTTCGCCGTCGACCTGTTCGACCGGGGCACCGCCGAGCGGCTCGCCGGCGCGCTGGCCGGCCTGCTCGACCAGGTCGCCGAGCAGCCCGGCCGCCCGGTCGCCGAGCTGGACGTGCTCGGCGCCGAGGGCCGCGAGGACCTCGCCCGCTGGCACGACACCGCCCGCCCCGGCGGCGAGCAGCTCGTCCCGGCCGTGTTCGCCGCCCAGGCAGCCGCCACCCCCGACGCCACCGCCCTGGTCTTCGGCGAGCAGCGGCTGAGCTTCGCCGAGCTGAACGCCCGCGCCAACCGGCTCGCCCACGGCCTGGCCGGCGCCGGGATCGGCCCCGAGTCGCTGGTCGCGCTCGCCGTGCCCCGCTCCGCCGAGTCGATCGTCGCCCTGCTCGCCGTGCTCAAGGCCGGCGCCGCCTACCTGCCGCTGGACTCCGACTACCCGCGCGACCGGCTGGCGGGCATGCTCGCCGACGCCCGCCCGGCCGCCGTGCTCAGCACCGACGCCTGGCCGCTGCCCGAGGTGCTGGCCGGCCACACCGTGCTGCCCGCCGACGCCGCGCCCTGGGCGGAGCTGCCCGCCGGGGAACCGGAGGTCGAGCTCGGCCCCGAGCACGCCGCCTACGTCATCTACACCTCCGGCTCCACCGGACGCCCCAAGGGCGTCGTGGTCCGCCACGGCGGCCTCGCCAACCTGCTCGCCTTCCACCGCGCCGGGACCCTCGCCCCCTCCCAACAGGCCCACCCCGGGCGGCGGTTCGCCTTCGCCGCGACCGCCTCGCTGTCCTTCGACACCTCCCTCGAAGCGGTGCTCTGGATGGTCGCCGGCCAGGAACTCCACCTGCTCGACGACGACCTGCGCCGCGACGCGGCCGGCATCGTCGGCTACCTGGCCCGCACCGGCGCCGACACCCTCGACGTCACCCCCGCGCTGGCCGAACGGCTGGTCGAGGAGGGGCTGCTCACCGTCGCCCCGCCCGCCGTGCTGATGATCGGCGGCGAAGCCTGCGGCCAGCAGCTCTGGACCACCCTGAGCGCCGCGCCCGACACCGTCGTGTTCAACCTGTACGGGCCGACCGAGTGCACCGTCGACGCCCTGCACCACCGCCTGGACGGCGCCGTCGCCCGCCCGGTGATCGGCCGCCCGTTGTCCAACCTGCGCGCCCACCTGCTGGACGCCCGGCTGCGCCCGGTGCCGGTCGGTGTGCCCGGCGAGCTGTACCTGAGCGGTCCCGGCCTGGCCCGGGGCTACCTCGGCCGCCCGGCACTGAGCGCCGAGCGCTTCGTCGCCGACCCCTACGACACCGGCGCCCGGATGTACCGCACCGGGGACCTCGCCCGGCGCCGCTCCGACGGCACGGTGGAGTTCCTCGGCCGCACCGACCACCAGGTCAAGGTGCGCGGCTTCCGGATCGAGCTCGGCGAGATCGAGGCCGTCCTCACCGCCCACCCCGGGGTGGTGCAGGCCGCCGTGCTGCCGCACCAGGACGGCACCGCCGGCACCCGGCTGGTCGCCCACCTGGCGGTCGCGGCCGGCGCCGACCCGGCCGCGCTCGACCTCGCCTCGGTGCGTTCCCACGTCGCCGCCGCGCTGCCCGACTACATGGTCCCGGCGGCCTTCACCGCCCTGGCCGCGCTGCCGCTCAACGTCAACGGCAAGCTCGACCGGGCTGCTCTGCCCGCCCCCGACTTCACCGCCGCCGCCGGAGCCGGCCGGGCCGCCCGCACCCCGCGCGAGGAGATCCTCTGCGGCCTCTTCGGCGAGATCCTCGGCGTACCGGAGGTCTCGATCGACGACGACTTCTTCGCCCTCGGCGGCCACTCGCTGCTCGCCACCAAGCTGCTCAGCCGGGTCCGCGCCACGCTCGGCGCCGAACTCGGCATCCGGGACGTCTTCGAGGCCCCGACCGTGGCCGGGCTGGTCGAGCGCCTCGACGGCGCGGACGCCCGCCCGGCGCTGACCGCGGGCCCGCGCCCCGAGCGGCTGCCGCTCTCCTCCGCGCAGCGCCGACTGTGGCTGATCGACCGGATGGAGGGCCCCTCCGCCCTCTACAACATGCCGTTCGCGCTGCGCCTCACCGGCCTGCTCGACCGGGACGTGCTCACCGCCGCCCTGACCGACCTGGTCGCCCGGCACGAGAGCCTGCGCACCGTGGTCGCCGAGCACGAGGGCGAGCCGTACCAGCGGATCCTGGCCCCGGCCGAGGCCGCCGTCCCGGTCGAACTCCTGGACTGCGCACCGGAGTCCGTCGGGGCCGAGGTCGACCGCGCGGGCCGCCGCCCGTTCGACCTGGCCGCCGAGCCGCCGGTGCGGGTCACCCTGCTCCGGGTGTCGGAGTACGAGCACGTCCTGGTCGTCGCGCTGCACCACATCGCCGGTGACGGCTGGTCGATGGGGCCGCTGCTGCGCGACCTCACCGAGGCGTACACCCTGCGCCTCGGCGGCGAGCCGCCGGTGCTCGAACCGCTCGCCGTCCAGTACGCGGACTACGCGCTCTGGCAGCGCGAGCTGCTCGGCGACGAGACCGACCCGCAGAGCCTGGTCTCCCGCCAACTCGCCTACTGGCGCGAGACCCTGGCCGAGCTGCCGGAGGAGATCGCGCTGCCGTCCGACCGCCCGCGCGGCGCCCGGGCCGGCCACCGCGGCGACCGGGTCGCGCTGCCGATCGACGCCGGACTGCACGCCGGGCTGGTCGCGCTCTCCCGCGAGCACCGGGTGACGATGTTCATGACCCTCCAGGCCGCGCTGGCCGCGCTGCTCACCCGGCTGGGTGCGGGCACCGATGTGCCGATCGGCTCGGTGGTGGCCGGGCGTTCGGACGAGGCGCTGGACGAGCTGGTCGGGTTCTTCGTCAACACCCTGGTGCTGCGCACCGACACTTCGGGTGACCCGGCCTTCGCCGAGCTGCTGGGCCGGGTCCGGGAGACCGGCCTCGGCGCCTACGCCCACCAGGACGTGCCGTTCGAGCGGCTGGTCGAGGAGCTCAACCCGGCCCGATCGCTGGCCCGGCACCCGCTGTTCCAGGTCGCGATGGTGCTCCAGTCCACCGAGGAGGGGGAGTTGGAGCTGCCCGGCCTGGAGGTCGAGGCGCTGGCCTCGGACACCGGGGTCGCCAAGTTCGACCTCAATGTCACCCTGGAGGAGTTCTTCGGCCCGGACGGTGCGCCCGCCGGTCTGGACGCGCGATCGACTACGCCACCGACCTGTTCGACCGGGAGACGGTGGAGGCGATCGCGGCCCGCTTCGGGCGGCTGCTGGCCGCCGTGGTGGCGGACCCGGAGCGGCCGATCGGCCGCGTCGAGCTGCTGGACGAGCGCGAGCGGGCCGGACTCCTCGGCGGACACCGTCCGCTGCCTGCCGGGCTGCCGCTCGTCCCGGCCGCCTTCGCCGCGCGGGTGGCAGCCGATCCCGACGCCACCGCCCTGGTCCACGGTCCCACCAGGCTCAGCTACGCCGAACTGGACACCCGTGCGAACCGCCTGGCGCACGGTCTGGTCGCCGCCGGCATCGGGCCCGAGGACGTGGTCGCGCTGGCCCTGCCCCGCTCGGTGGAGACCGTGGTCTCCCAGCTCGCGGTGCTCAAGGCGGGGGCCGCGTTCCTGCCACTGGACGCCGAGTACCCGCTGGAGCGGACCGCGCACATGCTGGCCGACGCCCGTCCGGCCGCTGTGCTCAGCACGACCGACTGGCCGCTGCCCGAGGCCCTGGACGGGCTGACCGTCCTGCCCGCCGACGCCGCGGCGTGGGAGGACCGGCCCGCCGAGGGCCCGCCCCTGCGCGTCGACCCGGCCCACGCCGCCTACGTGATCTACACCTCCGGCTCGACCGGCCGCCCGAAGGGCGTGGTGGTGAGTCACGGGTCGATCGCCGGCCTGCTGGCCGCCCACCGGGCCGAGACCTTCGGCGAGCCCGAGCGCGTCCACGGCCGGCTGCGCGCCGCGCTGACCGCTTCGCTCTGCTTCGACGCCTCCTGGAACAGCCTGCTCTGGATGGTCGCCGGCCACGAGCTCCACCTCATCGGCGACGACCTGCGCCGTGACCCGACCGCCCTTGTCCGGCACATCCGAACCACCGGCATCGACGCCCTCAACCTCACCCCGACCTATGCCGAGCAGCTCCTCGCCGAAGGTCTGCTGGACGGCGCCGCCCGCGAGGGCACGGCGCCCCGGGTGGTCCTGCTGGGCGGCGAGGCGATCGGCCAGGCCCTGTGGACCCGGCTGCGCGAGGCGCCGCACACCACCGGTCACAACCTCTACGGTCCCACCGAGGCCACCGTCGACACCCTGCTCCAGTCCTACGCGGACTCCGAGCGTCCCTCCCTGGGGCACACCGTGCTCGGCACCCACGCCCACGTCCTCGACGAGCACCTGAGCCCCGTCCCCGTGGGCGTGCCCGGGGAGCTGTACCTCGGCGGTGACAGCCTGGCCCGCGGCTACCTCGGCCGTGCCGCGCTCACCGCGGAACGGTTCGTCGCCGACCCCTTCCGGGCCGGTGAGCGGATGTACCGCACCGGCGACCTGGTCCGGCGCACCCGCGACGGCGGCATCGACTACCTCGGCCGCACCGACCACCAGGTCAAGGTGCGCGGCTTCCGGATCGAGCTCGGCGAGATCGAGCAGGTCCTGGTCCGCCACGCGGCCGTCCGGCAGGCCGTGGTCACCCTGCACGAGGGCGCCGACGGTGACCGGCGCCTGGTCGCGCACTGCGCCACTCCCACCGGGGCGAGCCCCGAACTCGCGCTGGAACTGCGCCGATTCGCGGCCGAGACGCTTCCGGGCCACATGGTGCCGGCCGCCGTCGTCCCGCTCGCCGCGCTGCCGCTGACCGGCAGCGGGAAGGTCGACCGGCGGGCCCTGCCCGCCCCCGACTTCGCCCTGTTCGCCGGTGGCCGCGCGGCCCGGACCGCGCGTGAGGAACTGCTCTGCGGCCTCTTCGGTGACGTCCTCGGCCTCGACCGGGTCTCCGTCGACGACGACTTCTTCGCTCTCGGCGGCCACTCCCTGCTCGCCATGAAGCTGGCCGGCCGGGTGCGCTCGGTGCTCGGCGCCGAACTCGGCATCCGGGACGTGTTCGAGGCCCCGACCGTGGCCGGCCTCGTCCAGCGGCTGGACGACGGCGCCGACGCCCGGCCCGCGCTGACCGCCGGGGCGCGCCCCGAGCGGCTGCCGCTCTCCTTCGCCCAGCGGAGGCTGTGGCTGATCGACCGGATGGAGGGCCCGAGTGCCCTCTACAACCTGCCGCTCGCCCTGCGCGTCGGCAGCCCGTTGGACCCGGCCACCCTCGCCGCCGCGCTCGGCGATCTGGTCGCCCGGCACGAGAGCCTGCGCACCGTGATCGCCGACCACGAGGGCGAGCCGTACCAGCGGATCGTCCCGGCCGACGAGGCCCGGGTCCCGCTCGACCACCGCACCGCGGCACCGTCCGACCCGGCGGCGGCCGTCGCCGCCTGCGCGGAGATCCCCTTCGACCTCGCCGCAGACCTGCCGATCCGTGCCCACCTCATGCCTGCCGGGCCCGGGACGGACGAGCACCTGCTGGTCCTCGTCCTGCACCACATCGCCGGCGACGGCTGGTCGATGGACCCGCTGCTGCGCGACCTCGCCGCCGCCTACGCCGCCCGCCGCGACGGGACCGCGCCCGACTTGCGTCCGCTGCCCGTCCAGTACGCCGACTACGCGCTCTGGCAGCGCGAACTGCTCGGCGACGAGGCCGACCCGGAGAGCCCGGCCGCCCGTCAACTCGCCTACTGGCGCGAGGCGCTGGCCGGACTGCCGGAGGAACTGACACTGCCCGTCGACCGCCCCCGGCGGACCGACACCGGCCACCGCGGCGACCGCGTCGTCCTCCCGCTCGGCGCCGACCTGCACCGCGCGCTCACCGCGGTCGCCCGCGAGCACCGGGTGACGATGTTCATGACCCTGCAGGCGGGGCTCGCCGCGCTGCTCACCCGGCTCGGTGCCGGCACCGATGTGCCGATCGGCTCGGTGGTGGCCGGGCGTTCGGACGAGGCGCTGGACGACCTGGTCGGCTTCTTCGTCAACACCCTGGTGCTGCGCACCGACACGTCCGGCGACCCGGCCTTCACCGATCTGCTGGCGCGGGTCCGGGAGGCCCAGCTCGACGCGCACGCCCACCAGGACGTGCCGTTCGAGCGGCTGGTCGAGGAGCTCAACCCGGCCCGCTCACTGGCCCGCCACCCGCTGTTCCAGGTGATGCTGCTGCTCCAGGGCGGCACGCCGGGCGCCGCCGGGACCGGGGACGCGCCGCTCGACCTGGCCGGGCTGGCCGCCACCGTCGAACCGGTCGGAGGCTACGCCGCCAAGTTCGACCTGTCCGTCGGCATGGGCGAGCGCGATCGACTACGCCACCGACCTGTTCGACCGGGAGACGGTGGAGGCGATCGCGGCCCGCTTCGGGCGGCTGCTGGCCGCCGTGGTGGCGGACCCGGCGGCGCCGATCGGCCGGGTGGAGCTGCTGGACGGCGCCGAGCGCGCCGCCCTGCTCGCCCCCGCCGCCGCGCTGCCCGCCGAAGTCCCGCTGCTGCCCGCCGCGTTCGCCGCCCAGGCGGCCGCCACCCCGGACGCCACCGCGCTGGTCTGCGGCGAGCTTCGGCTGAGCTTCGCCGAACTGGACGCCCGCGCCGCGCTGCTGGCCGAGCGGCTGCGGATGGCCGGGGCCGGTCGCGGCACCGTGGTCGCCCTCGCCCTGCCCCGCTCGGCGGAGACCGTGGTCGCCCTGCTGGCCGTCCTGCGCTCCGGCGCGGCCTCGCTCCCGCTGGACGCCGAGTACCCGGCCGACCGGACGGCGGCGATGCTCGCCGACGCCGCGCCCGGGCTCGTCCTCACCGACGAGGGCTGGCCGCTGCCGGAAGTCCTGGCGGGCCTGCCCGTCCTCCCGGTGCGCGGCCCCCGACCGGAGGCCGCCCCGGCCCCGGCCGCCGCCGTCCCGGCCACCGCGCCGGACCGGGCGGACGCCGCCTACGTCGTCTACACCTCCGGCTCCACCGGCCGCCCCAAGGGCGTGGTGGTCGGCCACGGCTCGATCGCCGCCCTGCTCGCCTCGCACCGCGCGCCCACCGGCCCGATCGGCGCGGGCGAACGGGCCGGCGGTCGCCGCCGGGTCGCCCTGACCGCCTCGCTCTGCTTCGACGCCTCCTGGGACGGCCTGCTCTGGCTGGTCGCCGGCCACGAACTGCACCTGGTCGGCGACGAGGTCCGCCGCGACGCCGCCGCGCTCGTCCGGCACCTGCGGACCGAGCGGATCGACGTCCTGGAGGTCACCCCCTCCTACGCCGAACAACTCCTCGACGAGGGCCTGCTCGACGCCGCCGCACCGCAGGGCCCGGCCCCGACCATGGTGCTGCTCGGCGGTGAGGCCGTCGGCCAGTCCCTCTGGACCAGGCTGCGCGAGGCCCCGCACACCACCGCCCACAACCTCTACGGCCCGACCGAGTCCACCGTCGACGCCCTGGTCCAGTCCTTCGAAGGCTCCGAGCGCCCCTCGCTGGGCCACCCCGTGCTCGGCACCCGGGCCCTGGTCCTGGACGAGCACCTGGCGCCGGTCCCGGTCGGCGTGCCCGGCGAGCTGTACCTCGCCGGGGCCGGCCTGGCCCGGGGCTACCTCGGCCGCTCGGCGCTGACCGCCGAACGCTTCGTCGCCGACCCGTTCACGCCCGGTACCCGGATGTACCGGACGGGCGACCTGGTGCGGCGCACCAGGGACGGCGGGATCGACTACCTCGGCCGCACCGACGACCAGGTCAAGATCCGCGGCTTCCGGATCGAACTCGGCGAGATCGAGCACGTGCTGACCCGCCACCCCCGGGTGCTGGCCGCCACCGTGACCGCCCGCGAGGACGACGCCACCGGCCCCCGCCTGGTCGCCCACGTCGTCCCCGACAACGGGACGGACCGCGGCTCCGGGCAGCTGGACGCCGGACCGCTGGACCCGGCCGAACTGCGGGCCTTCGCGGCCGAGTCACTGCCCGGCTACATGGTCCCGGCGGCGGTCGTCCTGCTGGACGCCCTCCCGCTGACCGCCAGCGGCAAGGTCGACCGGCGGGCCCTGCCCGCCCCCGACTTCGCCCTGTTCGCGGGCGGCCGCGCGCCGCGCACCCCGCGCGAGGAACTGCTCTGCGGCCTCTTCGCCGAGGTGCTCGGGGTGGAGCGGGTCTCGATCGACGACGGCTTCTTCGACCTCGGCGGCCACTCGCTGCTGGCGATGAAGCTGCTCGGCCGGATCCGCGCCGCCCTCGCGGACGAGCTGGGCGAGCGCGCCGACCTCGGCATGCGGGCCCTGTTCGGGGCCCCGACGCCGGCCGGCCTGGCCCGCCGGCTGGAGGCCGCGGCCGACCGCGGGTCCGACGGCCCGGACGGGTCCGACGCCCTGGACGTCCTGCTCCCGCTGCGGACCGGCGGCGGCAAGGCCCCGCTGTTCTGCGTCCACCCCGCCGCCGGCATCAGCTGGGTCTACTCCGGCCTGCTGCGCCACCTCGACCCGGACCGGCCGGTGCTCGGCCTCCAGGCCCGGGGCCTGCGCGGCGGCTCCCCGGACTCCGTGACCGGGATCGCCGCGGACTACGTGCGGGAGATCCGCGCCGTCCGCCCGCAGGGCCCCTACCACCTGCTCGGCTGGTCCTTCGGCGCCGTGGTCGCCCAGGAGATGGCCGTCCAGCTCCGGGCGGCCGGCCAGGAGGTGGGCCTGCTCGCGCTCCTCGACGGCCTCCCGGCCGGCCCGGCCACCGAGGAGCCGCCGGCCTCCGACGACCCGGTGGAGACCCTCGCCGAACTGCTCGCCTCGCTCGGCCACGACCCGGCCGACGGCCGCGGGCAGGCCGAACTGACCGCCCTGCTGGGCGAGGCTGCGGCACTGCTGCCGGACGTCTTCGAGCACCACCGCAAGCTGATGGCCGAGCACGTGCCCGGCCACTACCGGGGGGCGGCCGTGTTCGTCGGCGCCACCGCCGACAAGCCCGCCGACTGGCCCTACGAGGCGGCCTGGGCGCCGTACGTCGGCGGCCCGGTCAGCGCCCACCGGATCAACTGCGCGCACGGCGCCCTGACGCAACCCGAGCCCCTCGCACGGATCGCCGCCGTGCTGGCCGACACGCTGGAGAGTGACCCGCGATGACCACCAGTACCGTCCCGGTCGAACCGCCCGCAGTGGACGAGGGACCCCGCCGCAGCCGCTGGGGCCTCTGGGCCCAGGGCAACTTCCGCAAGCTCTGGATCGGTGAGACGACCAGCGGCCTGGGCACCGCCGTCGGCAATGTCGCCCTCGCCCTGGTGGCGGTGGTGACCCTGGACGCCTCGCCGTTCATGGTCGGCGTGCTGACCGCCTCCGCGTGGGTCCCGTGGCTGTTCCTCGGCCTGCTGGCCGGCGCCTGGGTGGACCGCTGGCCCCGGCTGAAGGTGATGCTGATCTGCGACCTGCTGCTGCTGGTGCTGTTCGGCAGTGTGCCGGTGGCCGGCTGGTTCGACGCGCTGACGATGGCGCAGCTGATCGTGGTGGCGCTGCTGGCCGGCGCGGTGAAGGTGTTCTTCTCCACCGCGTACGGCGCCGTGCTGCCCACCCTGGTCGCCAAGGACGACCTGCTGGAGGCCAACGTCAAGCTGCGCTCCGGGGACTCCGCGGCGGAGATCGCCGGCCCCGGCCTGGCCGGCCTGCTCTCCCAGGTGTTCGGCGCGGCCAGCGGCCTGCTCGCCGACGCGGTCACCTATCTGGTGTCGGCGCTCTGCCTGGGCGGCATCAAGGTGCAGGAGACGCCGCCGCCGAGGTCCGCCCGGCGCGGCCTCCGCCGCGAGATCGGCGAGGGCGTGCGCTTCCTGGTCCACGACCCGTACCTGCGCACCCTGGCCTCGTTCGCGGCGGTCGGCAACCTCGGCCTCAACGGCATCCAGGCCGTGCAGACCGTCTTCCTGGTCCGCAGCGTCGGGGTCTCGCCCGGCGGCATCGGCGCGGTCTTCGCGGTGGTGTCGGTCGGCGGCCTGGCCGGCGCCGCCCTGGCCGGGCGGATCGCCCGCCGCTTCGGCACCGCCCGCGGGCTGCTGCTCTGCGAACTGGTCGCCGCGCCCTTCATCCTGCTGCTGCCGCTGGCCGGTACCCGGCTGCCGCTCGCGGTGAGCGCGGTCGCCTGGTCGGTCGCGGTCTGTGGGGTGATCGCCGGGAACGTCCTGGCCGGCAGCTTCTACCAGGCCTACTGCCCGCCCGCGATGATCGGCCGGATCCGGGCCAGCGCCTCGACCGTCAACTTCAGCGCCATCCCGGTCGGGGCCCTGCTCGGCGGCTGGCTGGGCGAGGTGCTCGGTGCCCGCACCACCATCTGGATCATGGCGGGGGTGCTGCTCTCGGCCGGCGCCGTCCTGCTGGCCAGTCCGCTGCGAGGGATGCGGAACTTCCCCGAGCGCCGCGCCGCCTGACACTTCGTCTGCCGCGCCTCCCCTGTCCGCCCGCCCGCTCCCCGTCCGCCTGCCGCCCTCACCCCTCGGAGTCCCGCCATGCCCGCCAAGCCCGCCGCGACCCGCACCGCCCGCCCGCGCCGCTACCTGATGTGCCGTCCGACCCACTTCGACGTCAGCTACGCCATCAACCCCTGGATGGACCCGGCCAAGCCGGTCGACACCGCCCTCGCCGTCGCCCAGTGGGAGCGGCTGTACGAGCTCTACCTCGAACTCGGCCACCGGGTCGACCTGATCGACCCGATCCCGGGCCTGCCGGACATGGTGTACGCGGCGAACGGTGCCACCGTGGTGGACGGGCGGGTGCTCGGCGCCCGGTTCCGCAACACCGAGCGCGCCGCCGAGGGCCCGGCGTACCTGGACTGGTTCCGGGATCACGGGTTCGCCACCCACGACCCGGCGCACGTCAACGAGGGCGAGGGCGACCTTCTGCTGACGGACCGTTACCTGCTGGCCGGCCGGGGCTTCCGCAGCGTCTCCGCCGGGCACGCCGAGGCGCAGGAGTTCCTCGGCCGCCCGGTGGTCGGCCTGGACCTGGTCGACCCGCGCTTCTACCACCTGGACACCGCGCTCAGCGTGCTCGACGGCGACCGGATCATGTACTACCCGGGGGCCTTCTCGGCCGGCAGCCGGGCGGTGCTGGCCCGGCTGTTCCCGGACGCGGTGCTGGTGGCGGAGGAGGACGCGGCGGCGTTCGGCCTCAACGTCGCCAGCGACGGGCTGAACGTGGTGCTGCCGGAGCCGGCCACCGGGGTGGCGGCCCGGCTGCGCGAGCACGGCTACCGGCCGATCGGGGTGGACCTCTCGGAGCTGCTCAAGGGCGGCGGCAGCGTGAAGTGCTGCACCCTGGAGATCCGCGAGGCGGCCTGACGGCGGCCGGGAACTCGCAGGTCGCCGGTGATTCAAGGCCCCGATCAACACCTCGATCAACGCCCCGATCAACGACGGTGATCGACGCACGGTGCTCGTGCGTCGATCTGCCGTTGAACGCCCCTTGCCATGCTGATCACGTCAGCCCGGGGAGCCCCCCGGGAGAGCCCGGAACACTCCTTCCCAGCAGGGAAGTCGACCCAGGGAGCAGTCATGGCGAAGAACTCGACGAACGGCACCGCCCGGATCCGTCTGGCCGTCGCGGGCCTCGGCCTCGGCACCCTGCTCGCCCTCGGCCTGGCCGGCACCGCGACGGCGGACGGCGCGGCCGGCCCCGCCCAGGGCGGGACCACCGCGCCGACCGCCACCCCGACCCCGACCCCGACCGCCACGCCGACCGACGGCAACGGTCACGGGGACTGGAACAGCACCGGCTCCTGAGTCCGGCCCGACCGTCAGGATCCGCTGAACCACCGGGATCCGCCGAAGAACCCCGAGCAGAACCGTTTCTGCCGCCCCGTCACACCGCCCCGATCAGGGGTCCACCAGCGCGAACGCCGGCTCCGCGAGCAGCCCCGCCACCTCGGCGGCCTCCGGCAGCCCCAGCCGACGGAAGATCGCATGGGCCTCCCGCAGCCGCGCCCCCGCCTCGGTCCCGCGCCCGAGGTCCGCCAGCGCACAGCCGAGTACCACCAGCGCCTGCGCCTGGTCCCGCTCCGCCCCCAGCTCCTCGCAGAGCCGCAGCGCCTGCTCCGCGTGGTCCAGCGCCTCGTCCGCCCGGCCCAGCTCGCGCAGACTGTCCGCCAGCCGGTAGCGCGCGTGCGCGGCGCGGTCCCGCAGACCGGCGGCCACCGAGACCGCCAGGCACTCGCCGAACCAGGTCACCGCCTCCTCGTGCCGCCCCAGCGCGTGGTGCGCCAGCCCCAGCACGTACAGCGTGTACGCCCGGCCCGGGTCGTCCTGCCGGGTCCGCAGCTCGGCCAGCGCCTCGTGGCAGATCGTCACCGCCTCGTCGGCCCGGCCGCTGCGCACCCGCGCCAGCGCCGCGTTCACCGTCGTCACCAGCGCGCCGGAGCGGTGTCCGAGCCGGTTGGCCAGCAGCAGCGCCTCGTCGTAGTGGTCCACCGCCTCGTCGTAGCGGCTCAGGAACTGGCAGATCAGCCCGAGGTCGTTCAGCGCCTGCCGCAGGATCACCGTGTCCCCGGCCGCTCGCGCGGCCTCCACCGCCCGCCGCGACGCCGCCTCGGCCGCGTCCAGCCGGGTGGCGGCCAGTGCGACGTTGCCGCGCAGGAAGTGCGCCCGCCCCTCCGCCCGGACGTCGCCGTGCCGGGCGGCGGCCTCGGCCAGCGCGTCGGCGGTCGACGCGAGCTGACGGCTCGGCGGGGTGAGCACGAACGGGGTGAGCGCGATCAGCAGATCGGTCGCCGCGCGCAGTGCCGCGCCGAGCCCGGCCGCCGGGTCGGCGGCGACCTGGGCCGCCAGCGCGACCGCGCCCGCCCGCTCGGCCGTCGCCCACTCGCGGGCCGCGTCCCGGCCGGACAGCGGGACGCCGGGGGAGTGGGCCGGGCCGAGCGCGCCTGCGGCCGGATCGCCCGGCACGGCGTGCTGGAACGCGCTGCACGCGGTGGCCAGCAGGTGGTCCAGCAGCCGGTCCCGGGCGGCGACGGCCTCCCCGCCGTCCTGCTCGGCCCCGTTGTCCCCGCCGCTGACGCCGCTGACACCGCTGATGCCGCTCTCGCCACCCGGTCGTCGCCGGGCGAACGCGCGGAGCAGGTCGTGGTACCGGTACCGGCCGGGGAACGGCGATTCCACCATCGCCACGTCCACCAGCGCCTCCAGCAGGTCCTCGGCGTCGTACTCGTCGAGGTCCAGCAGCGCGGCGGCGGCCGACAGGCCGATGTCGGGGCCGTCCACCGAGGCGACCAGCCGGAACGCCCGGGCCTGGTCGGCGGTCAGCTGGCGGTAGCTCAGTTCGAAGGCCGCCGCGACCGCGAGGTCCCCGATCCGCAGCTCGTCGATCCGCCGCCGCTCCACCTGGAGGCGGCGGCTGAGCGTCTCCACCGTCCAGCCCGGCCGGGCGGCCAGCCGGGCGGCCACGATCCGCACCGCCAGCGGCAGGTGCCCGCAGGCCACCACCAGTTCGCGGGCGGCCGCCGGTTCGGCCGCCAGCCGCTCCGCGCCGATGGTGCGCCCGAGCAGGTCGAGCGCCTCCTCCGGTTGGAACACGTCCAGATCGACCTGGACCGTCGCCGGCAGCCCGGCCGGGCGGGTGCGGCCGGTGGTCAGCACCGCGCAGCCTTCCGCCCCGGGCAGCAGCGGCCGGATCTGCGCCGCGTCCTTGGCGTTGTCCAGGAGGAGCAGCAGCCGCCGGCCGTCCACCACCGAGCGGAACAGCGCCGAGCGGGCGTCCAGCCCGTCCGGCACCGCGTCCGCCGGGACCCCGAGCGCCACCAGGAAGCCGCTCAGCACCGCCTCCGGATCGGCCGGGACGGGGTCGGAGCCGCGCAGGTCCACGTACAGCTGGCCGTCCGGGTAGCCGTCCCTGACCCGGTGCGCCACGTGCAGCGCCAGCGCGGTCTTGCCGACCCCGCCCATGCCGACCACGGTCGCGACCACCAGCGCCTGCGGCTGCCCGGGGGCCCCGCCCTCCGGGTCCGGCGCGGCGGCGGCCAGGGCCGAGTGCAGCACCCGGACCGGCGCCGTCCGCCCGGTGAAGTCGGCGGCGTCCGGCGGCAGCTGGGCGGGCCGCGGCGGGGCGCCCGCCGGACGGGCACCGCGCCCGGCCGCCTCCGCTCCGTCGCCGGGCTCCTCGGCCGCGCCGGTCCGGCCCGCCGCCTCCGCGTCGGCGTCCGCCCGTCCGGTGCGGGGGCTGCCCGGCCCGGCGCCGGACGGCCCGGCCGGAGCGGGGGGCGGCCCACCGGCGGGGGCGCCCGGCGGCTGCGGTGCGGCCAGCGTCGCGTCGCCCTCCAGGATCCGCCGGTGCAGCTGCTCCAGCTCGGCCCCCGGCCCGACCCCCAGTTCGGTGAGGAACAGCTGCCGGACGCCGCGGAACACCGCCAGCGCGTCCGCCTGCCGCCCGGCCTGGTAGAGCGCCCGCATCAGCAGCCCGTAGGCCCGCTCGTGCAGCGGGTGCTCGGTGGTGAGCGCGGTCAGCTCCGGGATGCAGCGCGAGTAGCGGCCGAGCGTGAGGTCCAGGCCGATCCGCTCCTCCAGCAGGGTCAGCCGCAGTTCCTCCAGGCGCTGTCGGTGCCGCTCCGCGAACGGCCCGGGGATCCCGGCCAGCGGCTCGCCCTGCCAGAGCTCCAGCGCCTGGTTGAGCAGGTCGCGGGCGCGCAGGGGATCGGCCCGGGCGGTGCGCTCCGCCTCGGCGGCCAGTGCCTCCGCCTGCTCCGCGTCGACCGCGAGTTTGGGCAGGACGAGCCGGTAGCCGTCCCCCATCGACATCAGGACGCTGCCCGCGGCCTTCTCGCCGGTCTTCTCACCGGTCTTTCCGCCGGGGTTCTCCTCCCCGGCCGCCACGGCGTCCAGCACCTTCCGCCACCGCCACGCGTACGTCCGCACGGTGGTCATCGCCGCCCCCGGCGGCTCCTCTCCCCACAGCGCCGCGATCAGGTCCGTGGCGCTGGCCGAGTGGCCGGGCCTCAGTAGCAGTACGGCCAGCATGGCCTGCTGCTGTGGGCTGCCCACCTTGAGCGCCGTCGCGCCGCGGTGAGCCCGCATCAGACCCAGTACGGAAAAACGGAGATCGCTCATACTGCCCCCTGCTGCCCCAAGGACAGTGCCCGCCCCGTTCGTGCACATGTCAGATGATATGCGAGTTGTAGACCTCTGATGTTCTTGGCCACAAGGTCAGGCCCGGTATCGAGGCTCCGTTGAGCCTGTGGTGACCGGGCGTTGACCCCCACCGGCAAGAATCACCCTGCCGGGGCCCTCCGGAGACGGTCCGGTCCGCGCCCCTCCTTCACCTCCCGCGACCGGGTACCCCCTGTGCCCGGTCGTGATCGCCCCCGCCCTCGGCCGTCGGCGGCGTGGGGCGCCATGACCATACCTTCGGAGGCGGACGTCCGTGAACACCGCTCTGCTGTACCACCTGCTCGACGTCGACCCGGCCGACGGGCCGGCCGAACTGCTCCACCGTGCCCGCAGCAGCCGTCACCTGCCCCACCTCGTACTCTCCGCCCTGGCCCGCGAGGACGTCCGGATGGGCGAACCCGCCCGCGCCGAACTGCGCCGCGCCCGCGCCCGCGCCGACCGCTACGCCGGCCTCGCCCTCGACCTGGCCCGGTCCACCGGCGTCCGCGCCATCCACGGCCTCCCGCTGGCCGGCTACTACCCCGCCGACCTGTTCCGGCCCCAGGCCGCGCTCGACCTGGTCGCCCCCGGCGAGGCCGCGCTCTGGCAGGCCGTCGTCCGGCTGGTCACCGACCACCCGGTGGAGACCATCGACATCACCCTGCTCGGCGACCGCCCGCACCACACCGCCGTCACCGTCCGCTGGCCCGCCGAGGACCCGCTGCTCGACCCCTGGTACCGGGTCCGGCTCGCCACCGCCGCCCTGCCCGGCGACTGCGCCACCGTGCCGGTCCGCCCCTACCTGGTCGCGGACGACCACGTCGAATGCCTGATCGCCCTCGCCGAGGCCCAACTCGGCCGGAAGGGCGGCGCCGGGGCCGCCGGTGCTGCCGGTGCCACTGGTGCTGCCGGTGCCGCTTCCGGTCCCCCCGACCCGCTCACCCTGCTCGACCTCTCCTGTCTCACCGACCAGCCCTTCGAACCCGCCGAGACCGCCGCCGTGCTGGCCGCCTACCGCCTCGCCCCCGAGGCCGCCGCCCTGCTCGACCTCGCCGCCCCGCTGCTGCCGCTCGGCACCCTGGCCGCCGTCCGCACCGCCCTCACCCCCGAACTCGCCCCCGAGCGCCGCCGCCGTGCCGAGGCCGCCACCACCCCCCGACTGCCCGTCCGGCACGGCACCCTGCTGCGCCGCACGGTCATCCGCCACACCTGGGACGAGGCCCGGCTGCTCGGCGCCGGCGACTCCCACGACGGCGGCGCCCTGCTGCTCACCCCGGTCGCCGACTACCTGCTCGGCGCCCCCGACGCGTCCCCCACCCTCGCCGACCGCAGCACCGCGCTGGACGCCCTGCACCGCTGGGACACCCACTGCTGACGGTGTGTCCTCCCCGGAGCCCGTCCACCGTCCACGACCCGTCGAGAGACCCGCCGTTCCGCTTCCGGAGGGACGTGTGCGCGCCCTACTGTCGTGGCACTGGGACAACGGGGCCGTCCGAGGGGGAGTTCGTGCACATCTACTGCGATCACTGCGGGTTCGAGCAGGGCTATTTCGGCGCGCTGAACCAGGACGGCCGACAGTGCGACGTCTGCAGGACCGGCTGCATGCGCTACGGCCGACCGGAGCGGGGCTTCACCGTCGGCGCCGACTTCCGGTCGACACCGCGCAACCTCCCGGTGCCGGCCTACCAGCCGGTCAGGAGCGGCACCCGGAGTGTGCCGGCGGAGTTCAACTACTTCGCCGGGCTGGCGGGTGGGGCCTACCAGCAGTTCGTCCAGAACCACACCTCGTACATCGGCGCCTTCACCAACCTCCTGCTGCCGAACGCCGACCAGTTCGCCTGGCTCAATCCGTACACCGGGAACAAGCACAACCGCACGCACTTCACCCAACTGGTGCTCGCCCGGGTCGCCCAGGCCAAGTTCGTCGACAACGGCGGCAAGCTGCCGAGGCTGATCGAGCCGTTCGTCGGTTCCGGCCAGGTCTTCCTGAACTCCACGCGCTGGGGCCCGGCCTTCAGCGGGGGGATGCCGCTGTTCGGTTCGGTCGTCGCGGGCGACCTCAACCACTACGTCATCGGCGCGTACTGGGCGATGTGCCGGTTCGGTGCCGACTTCGTCACCCAGTACCTGAGGCTGGCGGAAGCCTGGGACGGGAACCTGGTCGCGAACCACGAGTGGGCGGTGGCGGAACTGGCGAACGGCCGCGCTGCCGTCGAGGCACTCACCGACCGGCCGAACCAGGCCGTTATGACCTGCTTCAAGTACATCTGGCTGGTCAACCGCAGTGTGCGCGGCACGAAGCTGAACGCCGCCGGCGGGATCACGGCCACCTGCAATGCCCGGACCGGCTCCGCGCTGGCCCGGCTGCGTCAGCAGGAGGCGGCCTGCCTCGCAGCCGTCGTCGCCACGCTGTCGCGGATCCGGTTCGACTTCGCGTGCCGCGACTTCCGCGACACCTGCGACAAGGCCGACCGGCTGGACGTCGTGCTGATGGACTGTCCGTTCCCCGCGTTCAACAACCAGCTGGTGCGGCCGAACCACCCGAGGCCGGCGAAGGCGGGCTCCCGGACCGCCAACACCTACGGGACGGGTGACGACGGTGAGGACCTCCAGCAGGCGATCGTCGACGCCGCGCGGAAGCTGCTCCGCCAGGGCACCACCGTCATCCTCTGCAACTTCGCGAATCCCGGTCTGGTGCAGGCGTACCAGGGGCTGATCGAGAACGTGGCCGCCACCGAGCACAAGTACTTCACCTTCACCTACCGTTCGCCCTCCACCACCAGCGAGGCGTACCAGCTCACGATCGTGCCCGGCCTCCGCAACGGGAACGTGGCGGCGCTGCCCCGGCAGATCCTCGCCGAGTGGCACCGGAGCAGCGGGGAGAACGTGCTCGGAGGGGAGTTCTTCGCGGAGCACGAGGAGCTGGACGAGACCGAGACGGACTACCAGCGCCAGTACGACGCGCGGCAGGAGCGGTGGGAGGACGAGGACCCCGACTACTAGGTCGCGTGGGACCGTCCGGCTCTCATGGACAGGTGTCCATGTATTCTGGACACCTGTCCATGAGAGTAGGAGGCCGACCGTGCGTACGGCCGCGAACGTCCTGGTGGTCCTGGTGGCCGCCCTGCACCTGTACTTCCTGGTCCTGGAGATGTTCCTGTGGCAGCGGCGGCCCGGCCGGGAGCTGTCCGGCTTCGACGCCGGCCTCGCCCGGACCACCGCCCCGCTGGCCGCCAACCAGGGCCTCTACAACGGCTTCCTCGCCGCCGGACTGGTCTGGGGACTGATCGCCGGGGGTTCGACCACGACCGGGTTCCAGGCCCAGGTCTTCTTCCTGTCCTGCGTGGTCGTCGCCGGCGCGTTCGGCGCCGCCACCGCCAACCGGCGGATCCTGTTCGCCCAGGCCCTGCCCGGCGCGCTGGCCCTCGGCGCCGTCCTGCTCGCCCGATGAGCCCGGACCGCGCGCCCGCCAGTGCCCCCGAGGACCCCCGGGCCGCCCGCACCAGGGCCCGGCTGCGGCAGGCCCTGCTGGAGGAGTGCGCCGAGCAGCCGCTGAGCGCGATCGGTGTCGCCGCCGTGGTCCGCCGCGCCGGCGTCGGCCGGGCCACCTTCTACGTGCACTACGCCGACCTGGAGGCCCTCGCCGTCGACGCCTGCGCCGACGTGGTCCGCGAGGCCGTCGACGCCCTGCACGCCTGGCGCGGCATCCCCGACCCCGCCACCCCGCCGCCCGCCCTGGCCGCCTTCCTCGCCGCCCTGCTCCCGTACGCCGACCTCTACCGCTCCCTGCTCACCCCGGGCGGCGGCGGCCCCCTCGGCCAGGTCCTCCACCGCGAACTCCGCGAACGCAGCCGCACCGAACGCACCCTCGCCGGCGCCCCGCAACCCGAACTGGTCGCCTCCATGGTGGCCGGCGCCTTCACCGCCCTCCTCGCCGACTGGCTCCACGGCTCCGTCGAAGCCACCCCCGCCGACCTCGCCGCCCGCACCTGGCGCCTCCTGATCTCCATGCACCGCACCCCGGGGCTGTGATCCCGGCGGCAACCGGAGCGACAGGGCCGACTACATTTCGGGTACGACCGCAACCGGGCCCCGCGCCATGGACGGAGCGAGGGCCGCCCCACCCCATCCGGGAGACTCGTTGAATCGCGCGACGGCCACGCTCGCCACGGCAACCATCGCCGGCGGCCTGCTTCTCACCTCCTGCGGGCCCACCGACGAGGCCGTGACCACCCGTCAATCAGCCTTCGTGCCGACGGCGATGCCATCGGTGAGCGGTGCCGAGGCCGGGGTCGGGGCCTCGGACTTCATCCGGTTCGTGCATGAACGCGGGACGTCGGAGCAGCGCGCGGCGGTCGGCCACGTCACCGGGGTCGCCAGGTCCGCGCCCCAGGGGGACCACCGCAACAGCTACATCGCCACTGACCTCCCGCACGCCGACGACGCGACAACGCGCGCCGTCGTCAACGCCTACATGGCGTGGGCCGGCACGGCGGACGACGCCGTCATGCTCGTCCTCTACACCGCGGCCGGAACGGTCATGGGCGCCGTCGAACTCGCGTCGTGGCGGAACCCGTAGTAGGGCCTCCGTTCGGACCGGCTCCGCCCGAAGCGCCCGGCCCGTGCCTGTGCATGGGTGGGACCCCCTGACGATCCTCCGAGAAAGGCATGCGACATGACGGACCATCAGGCACAGATCGGTGTGATCGGCGGCTCGGGGCTGTACGCGCTGCTCGACGAAGTCGTCGAGGTGGCCGTCGACACGCCCTACGGGCCGCCCAGCGACTCGGTGTTCCTCGGTGAGGTGGGTGGCCGGCGGGTGGCGTTCCTGCCCCGGCACGGGCGGGGGCACGCGATTCCGCCGCACCGGATCAACTACCGGGCCAACCTGTGGGCGCTGCACTCGCTCGGGGTGCGGCAGGTGCTGGGCCCGTGCGCGGTGGGCGGGTTGCGGCCGGAGTACGGGCCGGGCACGCTCGTCGTCCCGGACCAGTTCGTCGACCGCACCGCCGCCCGGGCGCAGACCTTCTACGACGGCGAGCCGCTGCCCGGCGGCTCCCTGCCGGGCGTGGTGCACGCGCCGATGGCGGACCCGTACTGCCCGGCGGGCCGCGCCGCCGTGCTGGCCGCGTCCCGGGGCGCCGGCTGGGAGCCGGTGGACGGCGGCACCCTGGTGGTGATCGAGGGCCCGCGCTTCTCCACCCGCGCCGAGTCCCGCTGGTTCACCGCCAACGGCTGGTCCACGGTCGGCATGACCGGCCACCCGGAGGCCGTGCTCGCCCGTGAACTCGCCCTCTGCTACACCTCGCTGAACCTGGTCACCGACCTGGACGCGGGCGTCGGGAGCGGCGAGGGCGTCACCCACGCCGAGGTCCTGGAGGTCTTCGGCCGCAACGTCGACCGCCTCCGCACCGTCCTGTTCGCCGCCCTGGCCGCCCTCCCCGAGGACCGGTCCTGCGCCTGCCCCCGTGCTCTCGACGGTTTCACGCCCAACCTCCCCGGCCTGTAGGGGGGACTGACCCGGTGCGTGTCCCACCCGGCGGGTCCCGTCAGGTGCCCGGGGGCGTCGCGGCCCAGCCCTGGAGGGTCGGCAGAACCGCCTCCGCGATCCGGCGCAGGGCCGTGTCGTCCTCGGTCGTGGCGTCCCGGCGCCAGTACGACAGGTCGAACGAACCGCCGCTCCTGTCGGGACCCTTGGCCACGACGAGGTGGCGGCTGTAGCCGCCGGGCCCCGGGGTGCCGGTCGCCCCGGCCCCGCCGACGGTGCGCATCCGGTAGGCAGTGACGGGGTGCCCCAGCACCGGCGCCTGGGCGCGCGGCAGGTCGGAGAAGATCAGGAAGTCCTTGGGCGCCAGGTCCGGGTGATCGGTCACGCTCACCTGGACGCTTCCGATCTGCACCTGCGCGGTGGCGACGGGCGGCTCCTTCCCGTCGCCGTCCAGCCGCAGGACGAGGTGGGACCCGGCGAGGGACACGTGCCCGCCGGGGATGCCGGCGAGGTCCGGCAGGTCGGGGCGGTTCAGTGCGGCGCACAGCGCGGGGTACCACCAGCAGTACCAGCAGCACCACGCGGGTCGCCGCCCGGCGGCCACCGCTCCGGACGACCTGCGCCCGCGCGCGCGGGGATATTTCGTCGGGCACGTCAGGCGTCTCGGGTCTGCTGCGCACATCATGATCATTCACGCGCGGACTGTACCGTGCCGCCCCTGCACGATGTCTCCTCGCGGACCTCGGGGGAACGCACGACGCCGCTGGTCACCGGGCCGCCCTGTGGTGGGGGTGGTCGGGTGCAGCGGCGTTGTTGTGGTGCGTCCCCGTGGGTGGGGGTGGGGGTGTTACTTGGTGAGGCCGGCCTTGACGGAGCAGACGGGCCAGGCGCCGGGGCCCTGGGCGGCGAGGACCTTCTCGCCGATGGTGATCTGCTGGG
>NZ_LGDO01000098.1:0-15202 GCF_001279805.1 Streptomyces sp. XY431 | reverse complement strand
GTTGGACGAGACGGGGTGGACGCAGCCGGCGCTGTTCGCGGTGGAGGTGGCGCTGTTCCGGTTGTTCGAGTCGTGGGGTGTGCGGCCGGACTTCGTGGCCGGGCATTCGATCGGTGAGTTGGCGGCGGCGCATGTGGCGGGGGTGCTGTCGCTGGAGGATGCGGCGGTGCTGGTGGGTGCCCGTGCGCGGTTGATGCAGGCGCTGCCGGGTGGTGGGGCGATGGTGGCGCTGGAGGCGACGGAGGAGGAGGTCCGGGCCGTTCTGGCGGACGGCGTGGACATCGCCGCCGTCAACGGGCCCCGCGCTGTTGTCGTCTCGGGTGACGAGGCGGCCGTCGAGAGTGTCCGCGAGCACTTCGCGGACCGTCGCACCCGGCGGCTGCGGGTCAGCCACGCGTTCCACTCGGCGCACATGGACGGCATGCTGGACGAGTTCCTCGCCGTCGCGCAGACCCTGACCTTCCACCGGCCGACGGTTCCCGTGGTCTCCAATGTCACCGGGAAGCTCGCCACCGCCGAGGAGATCACCGACCCGGAGTACTGGGTGCGGCAGGTCCGTGGCGCCGTGCGCTTCGCGGACGTGGTCACCACCCTGGCCGACGAGGGCGCGACGACCTTCGTCGAACTCGGCCCCGACGGCACCCTGGCCGGTCTGGTCGGCGGCGTCCTCGACACCGCCGCCGACCCGGACCTGACCGCCACGGCCGTGCTGCGCCGGGAGCGGCCCGAGCAGCGGACGGCGCTGACGGCGCTCGCCCGGATCCACGTCCAGGGCCACCAGGTCGACTGGACCGCCCTGCTGGGCGACGCCCGTCCGTCCGTCGTGCTGCCGACCTATCCGTTCCAGCGCCGCCGCTACTGGCTGGAGCCCGCCGCCCGGAGCGGTGACCCCGAGGGCCTCGGACTGACGCCCACCGGTCACCCGCTGCTCGGCGCGGTGGTCGCCCTGCCCGACGGCGAGGGCGTGCTGCTCACCGGCAGTCTGTCCCTCGCCACCCATCCGTGGCTCGCCGACCACGCCGTGCAGGGGACCGTGATCGTCCCGGGCACCGCCCTGCTGGAGTCGGTGATCCGGGCGGGCGACGAGGTGGGCGCGAGCACCCTGGACGAGCTGGTGATCGAGGCGCCGTTCGTGCTGCCCGAGCAGGGTGCGCTGCACCTGCGGGTGACCGTCGGCGCGCCGGACGAGGCCGGCGCGCGCCGGGTGGCCGTCCACTCGCGGCCCGCCGCGGGTTCGGCCTTCCCGGCGACCTTCGACGACACCTGGACCAGGCACGCGAGCGGCACCCTGCTGGGCGCTCCCGCCGCCGGCCCGGTGGTGAGCCTGGAGCAGTGGCCGCCGGCGGGTGCGCAGGCGCTGGACATCGAGCACCTCTACGAGGAGCTCGCCGCCGGGGGCCTCGCCTACGGGCCCGCCTTCCGGGGGCTGCGGGCCGCCTGGCGGGACGGCGACACCTTCTTCGCCGAGGTCGCGCTGCCCGAGGGAACGGCCGGGGAGGCCGCGCGGTTCGGCCTGCACCCCGCGCTGCTGGACGCGGCCGTCCACCTCACCGTGCACCAGCGGCTGGTCGACAGCCCGCCCGGGGTGAGTCGGCTGCCGTTCGCCTACAGCGGGGTGCGACTGCACGCCGCCGGGGCGAGCGCGCTGCGGGTCCGGCTCCGGTACACCGAGCCGGAGGTGCTGGCCGTCGACGTCGCGGACGCCACCGGCGCACCGGTCGCCTCGGTGGAGGCGCTCCGGGCCCGGCTGGTCTCCGCCGAGCAACTGGCCCCGGCGGGCGGCGTCGACCGGGACACGCTCTTCGGGCTCGACTGGCCCGAGGTGGCCCTCGCGGGCGCTCCGGAACCGCTGGGTGAGGTGCTGCCGATCGACGGGGACGTGACCGAGACCTTGGCGGCCCTCCAGACCTGGCTGGCCAAGGACACCGGCGAGGGTGACCCGCTCGTCGTCCTGACCCGCCTCGCGGTGGCCGTCGACGAGTCGGAGGCGCCGGACCTGACCGCCGCCCCGGTGTGGGGCCTGGTGCGTTCGGCGCAGTCGGAGAACCCGGGCCGGATCGTGCTGGTCGACACCGACGGCACCGAGGCGTCCGAGGCCGTGCTGGCGGCGGCGGTGGCCGGCGGCGAACCGCAGCTGGCGGTGCGCGAGGGCCGGGTGCGGGTCCCGCGCCTGGTCCGGGTGGCTGTCCCCGAGGTCGAGACCTCGGCGCGGCCCTGGGACCCGGAGGGCACGGTGCTGATCACCGGTGGCACCGGGACCCTGGGCGCCCTGCTCGCCCGGCACCTGGTCACCGAGCGCGCTGTGCGCCGTCTGCTGCTGCTGTCCCGCCGTGGCGCGGACGCGCCCGGAGCGGCCGAACTGCGCGACGAACTCACCGCCCTGGGCGCGAGTGTGGCGATCGCGGCGGCCGACACCGCCGACCGCGAGGCGCTCGCCGCCGCGATCGCGGCCGTCCCGTCCGCGCACCCGCTGACCGCCGTGGTCCACACGGCCGGCGTGGTCGACGACGGTGTGCTGAGCGCGCTCACGCCCGAGCGCCTGGCCGCCGTCTGGGCGCCCAAGGCCGACGGCGCCCGGCACCTGCACGAGCTGACGCGTGGCCACGACCTGGCGGCGTTCGTCCTCTACTCCTCCGTCGCCGCCGTGCTCGGCGGCCCGGGGCAGGGGAGCTACGCGGCCGCGAACACCTACCTGGACGCCCTCGCCGCCCACCGGCGCAGCATCGGTCTGCCCGCGCAGTCCCTGGCCTGGGGGCAGTGGGCCGAGGTCAGCGGCATCACCGAGCACCTCACCGAGGCGGACCTCCGCCGGGCCGCGCGGGCCGGACTGCGGCCGATCCCCACCGAGCGCGGGACGGCCCTGTTCGACGCGGCCGAGCGGGTCGACGCCGGCTTCCTGGTCGCCGTCCCGCTCGACCTGGCCGCCGTCCGGGCGCAGCGCGAGGTGCCGCCGCTGCTGCGCGGGCTGGTTCCGCCGGCCCGGCGCACCGCGGGCGCGGCGTCCCCGGCCGCCGCGGCGCCGACCCTGCTGCCCCGGCTCGCGGCGCTGGGCGAGGAGGAGCGGGTCGCGGCCGTGCTGAAGCTGGTCCGCACCGAGGTCGCCGCCGTGCTCGGCAGCGAGCCGGGCGCGGTGCCGGCGGGGAAGGCGTTCAACGACCTGGGCCTGGACTCGCTGAGCGCCGTCGAGCTGCGCAACCGGATCACCGCCGCCACCGGTCTGCGGCTGCCCCCGACGGTGACCTTCGACCACCCGGACCCGACCGAACTCTCCACCCACCTGTCGGAGTTGATCTCCCTCGCCGGGGACGAGCCGTTCGTCGTGGCGACCGCAGGCGCGGGCACCGGGGGAGCCGGAGAGGTGGACGACCCCAGGAATCCGCTGTCCACGCTCTACCGCCGTCTCGCGGCCCGGGGAAGCTTCCCCGAGGCCTCGGCACTGATCGGCGTCGCCTCGAACCTGCGGGACAGCTTCGGCGTGGAGGAACGGGCCGAGCGCGCGCTCAAGCCGATCCGACTCGCCACCGGGGACGGCGAGTTGGCCGTCGTCGCCTTCCCGGCGCTGAGCGCGATCTCCGGCCCGCACGAGTACGCCCGGCTCGGCCACGCCTTCGAGGGCGAGCGGGACGTCTTCGTCGTCCCCTCCCCGGGCTGGGACCAGTCCGACCGACTGCCCGACAACATCGACACCTACCTCACCATGCAGACCGAGACCGTGCTCGAACTCCTCGACGACGACCGCCCGTTCGTCATCGTCGGCCGCTCGATGGGCGGCTGCGTCGCGCACGCCGTCACCGAGCGGCTGGAGGCGCGCGGCCGGTCGGTGGCGGGCCTGGTCCTGATCGACTCCTACCCGATCGACAGCGCGGCGCGCGAGGGCATGGGGGAGTGGTGGCTGCACTCGATGCTCGGCGGCATGATCGACCGGATCGAGCAGTACGACATGGTCTGGAGCGACGCCAGCCTCACCGCCATGGGCGGCTACAACAACGTGTTCGCGGGCTGGCAGCCCGCGCCGCTCACCGCGCCGATCCTGGCGCTGCGGGCCGACACCCCGCTGCGCGGCATGGTCGTCGACACCACGGAGCGCGAGGACTGGCGGGCGTACTGGCCCGTGCCGCACGAGGTCCGGGACATACCCGGTGACCACTTCACCGTGCTGGAGCACCAGACCCCGACGACCGCGGCCGCCGTCCGGCAGTGGCTCGAAGGCATCGAGCGGCCCGCGTCCTGAGCCGCGCAGTGCGAACTCCCGAGGGTGCCGCGAGAGCTGCGGGCACCACCGATCCCCTGAGGAAGGAAACAGACATGACCCACCCCGTAGTACTGGTCACCGGCGCGGCGTCGGGCATCGGCGAGGCGACGACGCGGCTGTTCGTCGAGCGGGGCCACCGCGTGGTCGCCGTGGACGTCGACAAGGCGGGCCTGGACGCGCTCGCCGGCCTCGACGGCGTCGTGACCCTGGCCGGTGACGTGTCGTCGGAGGAGACCAACGTCCGCGCGGTCGCGCTCGCCCAGGAGCGGTGGGGGCGGCTGGACGCGGCGGTCCTGAACGCCGGGACCGGCGGCGGCGGGCCGCTGGAGGCGCCGGGCGCGGTCGACCGCTTCGACCGCCTGTTCCAGGTGAACGTGCGCAGCGTGGTGCTCGGGATCCGGGCCGCCGCACCGGCGCTGCGGGAGGCCGGCGGCGGGGCGATCGTCGCCACCTCCTCCGTCTCCGGCCTGCGCGGCGACCCGGGGACCTGGGCGTACAACGCGACCAAGGCGGCGGTGATCAACCTGGTCCGCGCCACGGCCATCGACTACGCGGCCCAGAACATCCGGATCAACGCGATCGCGCCCGGCGGCACGGTCACCGGCCTGACGGCCGGCCAGGTCGCCGACCCGGAGTTCTCGGCCTTCATCACCCGCCGGATCCCGGCCCAGCGCTGGGGGGCGGCACGCGAACAGGCCGAGGTGGTCTGGTTCCTGGCCTCCCCGGCGGCCTCCTACGTCACCGGGGTCACCGTCCCGGTCGACGGCGGTCTGAGCGCCAACGGCGGCATCCTGCTCCCGCCGCCGGCGGCGCCGTCCCGCTGAACCGCGCCCGCACGCGCCCCACCAGCACCACCAGCACCACCAGCACCACCGATTTTCCGTTCCACCCCGTTTTTCCGTCTACCGAAGAGAGCGAGAAGCCATGAGCATCGAGGCGAACAAGGCCCTGGTCGAGCGGTACTACCACGAGCTGGTCACCGGCCAGCGGGTCGAGCTGCTGGAGGAGCTGGTCGCCGAGGACGCCGCCGACGAGACCCGGGTCGGCCCGGGCGGCAGCGGCACCCGCGCGGACTTCGAGGAGCACCTGCGCTGGCTGTGGCAGAACGTCCGCGACGTGAAGGCCACCGTGGAGGACCTGGTGGCCGAGGGGGACCGGGTGATCGCGTTCTGGCGGATCGAGGGCACCCACGTCGGGCCGATCTTCGGCGTGCCGGCCACCGGGCGGTCCTTCGTGGGCCACAGCATCAGCTGGCTGACGGTGCGGGACAACAAGGTCGTCCGCTACAACGTGCTCCCGGACCGCCTGGGCATCGTCCAGCAGCTGGCCCCGGCCATCGTCTGACCCCGCCCACCTGCCCCCGGGCCCGGCCGCTTCCTTCTCCCCTTCGGCCGGGCCCGGCCCCCGTTCCACCGACCTGTCACGCACCACCACAACCCTCAGGAGCCCGCCCATGACGACCGGCCCGACCCCGGCCGACGCCGAGGAGCTGCGCCAGCTGCTCGCCCGTTTCTCGCACGCCTTCGACAACGCCGACGCGCAGGCGCTGGCCGAGGTGTTCGCCGAGGACGGGGTGATCGAACTCACCCGCACCGGCGCGGTGTTCACCGGCCTGGAGAAGATCCGGGTGTTCGCCCGCGACCTGGGCCCGGAGCACCCGGACCACCAGACCCTGGACTCGGTGTTCACCGTCGACGAGGACGGCACGGTCCGCGGCCGCAGCCGCTACCTGGCGATCCTGCCGGACGGCAGCGTCCACAACGGCGACTACTTCGACGTGTACACCCGCACCCCGGACGGCTGGCGGATCGCCCACCGCCGCTCAGTCCCCCGCTACCCGCGCCAGCGCCACCACCGCGACTGACCTCCCGGCAGCACCACCCGGCGGGTGCGCCCGGACGACGGTCCGGGCGCACCCGCCGACGTACGTCACCGGCCGGCGTCGCCCGACCGCACCGGAGCCCCGGCGCCCGTCCCGGGGGCGAACCCGGTCCCCTGCTCGGCGAACACCTTGATCGCGGCACCCAGGAATTCCACCAGCCCGGGGTGGTAGGAATCGTGGAACGCCCTCATGGCCTCGTCCTCGGCGTAGAAGAGCGCCATGCCGACGTAGGCCTCCCGGGAGGGGGTGTAGAACCGGCAGGCGATGTCGAAGTGCCTGCGGACGAGTTCCTGGACCTCCCCGTCCCCGGGCCGGGCGCCGGCGTTCAGGCAGGCCGTGATCTCCCGGTACAGGACGTCCCAGTCCTGATGGACCCGGGCCCTGTCCACATGTTCCCAGTCGTTGGTCCCGGCAAGGCTCTTCGCCTGTTCCTCGGCCAACGACCGGCGACACTCGTCCTCGTAACTGTTCCCCATGGCACCGATTCCCGTTGTACCTCTGCCTCTCCGGTGGATTCCCGAGAGGCCGCCGACATGTCGACATCGACCGACTGTTGATGATCAACTTCCGGTCCACGCGGAACGGTGACAGACAGCCGCCGGGGCGGCAAGCCATTTCTCGGCGGGAGGACCAGGACCCCGCCCGGAGGGCCTAAGGGTGCGCTAGGGGTCCGGTAGGGGTTCGCCGCCGTCGGCCCGTCGATAGCGTCCCGGTATTCCTCCCACCGCCCCTCGTACCCCGACGGAGTCACCAGCATGGCCATCACCGGGCCCCGGCCCCTTCCGCTGCTCGCCGCCCTCACCGCCGGGGCGCTGCTCCTGGCGGGCTGCAGCTCCGGCACCGGCTCCGGCTCCGGTGCAGCCGCGACGGCCGGCGCCGCCGGAATCGACGAGAAGCCGGTCCAGGGCGGTGCGCTGACCTACGCCACCGACGTCGAGCCGATCTCCTTCGACATCCACGTCAGCCAGCAGGACATCACCGGCGCCATCCAGCGCAACGTCTTCGACTCGCTCGTCCACCAGGACGACAAGGGCGAGTTCCAGCCCTGGCTGGCCAAGTCCTGGGAGATCGCGCCCGACCTCAAGAGCTACACCTTCCACCTGCGCGAGGACGTCAAGTTCACCGACGGCACGGTCTTCGACGCCGAGGCGGTGAAGGCCAACTTCGACCGGATCGTCGCCAAGGAGACCAAGTCCCAGTACGCGGCCAGCCTGCTCGGCCCCTACACGGGCACCGAGGTGGTCGACCCGCACACGGTCAAGGTGTCGTTCTCCGAGCCGTTCGCGCCCTTCCTCCAGGCCGCCAGCACCGCCTACCTCGGCTTCTACTCGCCGAAGGCCATCAAGGAGAACGGCTCCAAGCTCGGCGCGGGCGGCCCGGCCGACGTCGGAACCGGCCCGTTCGTGTTCACCGGCTACACCAAGGGCCAGAGCGCCGTCTTCACCCGCAACCCGGACTACAACTGGGCGCCGCCGAGCGCCAACCACCAGGGCCCGGCCTACCTGGAGAAGCTCACCATCCGCTTCCTCACCGAGGACTCGGTCCGGGTCGGCGCGCTCAGCAGCGGACAGGTGCAGGTCGCCGAGCCGATCCCGCCGGCCGACGTGCGCACCGTCCAGGGCGACCCGAAGCTGCGCACCATCGCCACCGACGCGCCCGGCGCCAACTACGCGCTGGTGCTCAACACCACCAAGGCGCCGCTGGACGACCCGAAGGTCCGCAAGGCGGTGCAGCGCGGCATCGACCTCGACACCGACATCCAGTCCGTCTACTTCGGCGTCTACAAGCGGGCCTGGAGCCCGATCGCGCCGAGTACCCCGTACTACGACAAGTCGCTGGAGAAGTCCTGGCCGTACGACAAGGCCGCGGCCGAGAAGGCGCTGGACGAGGCCGGCTGGACGGCCCGTGACGGCGAGGGCTACCGCACCAAGGACGGCAAGCGGCTCTCGCTGGAGTGGCCGCTGCCGCCCGCCGAGTACGTGCGCGAGCAGCGCGAGACCCTCGGCCAGGCGATCCAGGCGGACCTGAAGAAGATCGGCGTCGAGATCACCCGCCCCCGGCTGGACATCGGCACCTACATCGCCAACGTCTACGGCGGCAAGGAGCACATCGCCGACTACAGCTGGGCCCGCTTCGACCCGGACGTGCTGCGGCTCTACTTCCACAGCGCCAGCAAGCCCTCCACCGGCGGCCAGAACGCCACCTTCTACCAGGACGCCCAGCTCGACGAGTGGACCACCACGGGCAAGGGGACGTTCGACAAGGCCGTCCGCCAGGACGTCTACACCAAGACGCAGCAGCGCGCGATCGAGCTCGGGCTGATCGTCCCGCTGTATGTGCGCACCGCCGTGGTCGGCACCGCCGCCAAGGTCCGCGGGCTCACCGCCGACCCCAACACCTGGCTCGCCTTCCACGGCGCCTGGATCGCCAAGTGAGCACCGGAACCACCGGGTTCGCGGAGCCGGCGGTCACGCCGGCGCCGGCCCGCAGCGGCGCCCCGCGCCTGCTGCGGGCCGCCGCGCGGCGGCTGCTCGGCGCGGCCGCCGTCCTGCTCGGCGCCGCCACGGTCGCCTTCGCGGCGCTCCAACTGGTCCCCGGGGACCCGGTCACCGTGATGCTCGGCCCCGGCACCGCCGCCACCCCCGAGGTCAAGGCGGCGATCCAGGAGCAGTACGGCCTGGACCGGCCGGTGCCCGTGCAGTACCTCACCTACCTCGGCCACCTGCTCACCGGAGACCTCGGCGAGTCCTACCAGTTGCAGCGCCCGGTCGCCGACCTGATCGGCGACCAGCTCGGCCCGACCGTCCAACTCGGCGCGGCCGCACTCGGCCTGGCCGCCCTGCTGGCCCTGGTCGCGGCGGTCGGCACGGCCGGCCGCCGGCCCGCCCTGCGCGCGCTCAGCTCGCTCGCCGAACTCCTCGCCGTCTCCAGCCCCTCCTACTGGATCGGGATCCTGCTGCTCACCGCGTTCTCCTTCCAGCTGCGGATCTTCCCGGTGGCCGGGGACGACGGCCTGGCCGCGCTGGTGCTGCCCGCCGTCACGCTGGCCCTGCCCGTCGCCGGGATGCTCGCGCAGGTCCTGCGCGAGGGACTGGAAACGGCGCTCGGGCAACCGTTCGTGCTCACCGCCCTTTCCCGGGGCGTGGGTTCGGCCGCCGTGGTGCTGCGGCACGCGCTGCGGCACGCGGCGGTGCCGGTGGTCACCCTCACCGGCTGGCTCACCGGATCGCTGCTCGGCGGGGCGGTGCTGGTCGAGTCGGTGTTCGGCCGGCCCGGCATCGGCGCGCTGACCCTCCAGGCGACCACCAACAAGGACCTGCCGCTGGTGATCGGGCTGGTACTGCTCTCCGCCCTGGTCTTCGTGGTGATCTCCACCCTCGTCGACCTGCTCTACCTCGTTGTCGACCCACGGCTGAGGACCGACTGAACCGCCATGGCCCACACCACTGTTGAACCAGCCCACGGTCCCGACGCCGGTCCCGACGCCGCGCCCTCCAAGACGCCGGAAGCCCCGACGGCGGCAGCCCCGGTCCCGGACGCCCCGGTCCCGGACGCCCCGGCCCCGGTCGCGTCCGCCCGTCGGCGGCCCCCGCTCACCCTCCTCCTCGCCCTGGCCGCGCTCGCCCTGCTGCTGCTCGCCGCGCTCGCCCCCGGCCTGCTCAGCTCCGCCTCACCCATCGAGACCCACCCGGCGGAGGCGCTCACCCCGCCCGGCGCCGCGCACTGGTTCGGCACCGACCAGCTGGGCCGCGACCTGTTCGCCCGCGTCCTGCACGGCGCCCGGCCGTCCCTGCTGCTCGGCCTCGGCGCCACCGTCTTCGCCATCACCGGCGGCACCCTGCTCGGCCTGGCCGCCGCGCTCGGCGGCCGCTGGGCGGACCAGGTGCTGATGCGCCTCGCCGACGTGCTGCTCTCGCTGCCGCCGATCCTGCTCGCCCTGCTCGCCGTGACCGTGCTCGGCACCGGCTCGCTCAACGTGATGCTCGCCATCGCGATCGCCTTCGTGCCCGGGTACGCCCGGATCGTGCGCGCCGAGACCCTGGTCGTCCGCCGCTCCGGGTATGTGGAAGCGGCGGTCGGACTCGGCCTGCCGCGCCCGCTGCTGATCGTCCGGCACGTGCTGCCGAACGCCGTCGGGCCGATGCTGGTGCTCGCCACCGTCGGCTTCGGCACCGCGCTGATCGCCGCCGCCGGGCTCAGCTTCCTCGGCCTCGGCCCGCAGCCGCCCAGCCCCGAGTGGGGCGCGATGCTCTCCCAGGGGCGGCGCTTCCTCGCCACCGCCTGGTGGGTCGGCGTCTTCCCGGGCGCCGCGATCACCGCGACGGCCCTCGTCGTCAACGTCCTCGGCCGCCGCGCCCAGGCCCGCTTCACCCGGAGGACCGACGCATGACGCACCCCGCCGCCCCCGGCGTCGCCGCCCCGGTGGTGCCGAGCACCCCGACGCCCCTGCTCTCCATCGAGGGCCTGGACGTGCGCTTCGGCCCGGTGCACGCCGTCCAGGACGTCTCCTTCGCCCTCGACCGGGGCGAGTGCCTGGCCGTGGTCGGCGAGTCCGGCTCCGGCAAGAGCGTCACCGCCCGCACCCTGGTCGGTCTCACCGGCGCCGGCGGTCGCGTCCCCGCCGGCGTCACCGCCCGCCGGCTCGCCTTCGACGGCCTCGACCTCGGCACCCTCAGCGAGGCCCAGTGGCGGGAGGTGCGCGGGCGGCGGATCGGCCTGGTCCTCCAGGACGCCCTGGTCTCGCTCGACCCGCTGCGCACCGTCGGCGCCGAGATCGCCGAACCGCTGCGCGTCCACGGCCTCGCCACCCGCGCCGAACTCCCGGCCCGGGTCCGCTCCCTGCTCGAACGGACCGGCGTCCCCGAGCCGGAACGCCGCGCGGCCCAGTACGCCCACCAGTTGTCCGGCGGCCTGCGCCAGCGCGCGCTGATCGCCTCCGCGCTCGCCGCCGAACCGGACCTGCTGATCGCCGACGAGCCGACCACGGCCCTGGACGTCACCGTCCAGGCCCAGGTCCTCGACCTGCTCGACGAACTCCGCGGCCGGGGCACCGCCCTGCTGCTGATCAGCCACGACCTGTCGGTGGTCGGCCGCCTCGCGGACCGGGTGGCGGTGATGTTCGGCGGCCGGATCGTCGAGACCGGCCCCGCCGAACGCCTGCTCGCCGAACCGCGCCACCCCTACACCCGCGCCCTGCTCGCCGCCGTCCCCGGCGCCCGCACCCGGGGCACCCGGCTCGCCCCGGAACCGGCCGGCCGCCCGGCCGCCGCCCCCGGCGGCTGCCCCTACGCGGCCCGCTGCGCCGCCGCGGACGACACCTGCCGCAGCACCCTCCCGCCGGTCGACGCGCTCGGCTCGCGGTGCTGGCACCCGACCACGGCCGCGCTCTCTGTCTCCTCGCTCACCGTCCGTGAGCCCGACCCGGCCCCGGCCGCCGAAAGTGCCCCCCTGCTGGAGGTCGACCGGATCGGCCGCTCCTTCGCCGGCCGCCCCGTCGTCCGGGACGTCTCCTTCCGGCTCCACCCCGGCGAGACGCTCGGCCTGGTCGGCGAGTCCGGCTCCGGCAAGACCACCACGGCCCGGATCGTGCTCGGCCTGGAACGCCCCGACACCGGCACCGTCCGGCTCGACGGCCGTCCCTGGAGCGAGCTCACCGAACGGCGCCGGCGGCCGGACCGGCTGCGCATCCAGGCCGTCCAGCAGGACCCGCTCGGCTCCTTCGACCCGCGCTTCACCGTCGAGCGCCTGGTCGCCGAGGCGGTCGCCCGCACCGGGGTCCCGCGCGGCGAGGCACGGCGTCGCCGGGTCACCGAACTGCTCGACCAGGTCGGCCTGTCGGCCGCCCTGCTCACCCGCCGTCCGACCGAACTCTCCGGCGGCCAGCGCCAACGCGTCGCCATCGCCCGGGCGCTGGCCCCGGCACCGGCCCTGCTGGTCTGCGACGAACCGGTCTCCGCGCTCGACCTCTCGGTGCAGGCGCAGATCCTCGACCTGCTCGCCGACCTGCGCCGTGAGCTGGGCCTCGCCCTGCTGTTCATCTCGCACGACCTCGGCGTGGTCCAGCACCTCGCCGACCGGGTCGCGGTGATGAAGGACGGCCGGCTCGTCGAGACCGCCACCGTCGACCGGCTCTTCGCGGAGCCCGCCGACCCCTACACCCGCCGGCTGCTCGCCGCCACCGCCCCCGTCGGAGCCACCCGGTGAACGCGCCGAACCTGCTCGCGGTCGCCGACCTGCACGTCGGCCACGCCGGCAACCGCGCCGTCCTGGAGGCCCTCCGCCCGGCCACCGACGAGGACTGGCTGATCGTGGCCGGCGACGTCGCCGAACGCTTCGACGAGATCGCCGGCGCCCTGGAACTCCTCGCCGCCCGGTTCGCCCGGGTGATCTGGGCACCCGGCAACCACGAGCTCTGGACCCTCCCGGACGACCCGGTCCGGCTGCGCGGCGACGCCCGCTACCGCGCACTGGTCGAACTCTGCCGGGGCCTCGGCGTGCTGACCCCCGAGGACCCGTACGCGCTGTGGCCGGGCCCGGACGGCCCGGTCGCCGTCGCCCCGCTGTTCCTCCTCTACGACTACACCTTCCGCCCGCGCGGCACCACCACCAAGGACGCCGCACTCGCCGCCGCCCACGCCGCCGGGGTCGTCTGCACGGACGAACTCCTGCTCCACGCCGACCCGTTCCCGGACCGGGAGAGCTGGTGCCAGGCCCGGCTGGCTGTGACGGAGCGCCGCCTCGCGGCCCTCGACCCGGCGCTGCCGACCGTCCTGGTCAACCACTTCCCACTGCGGCGCGAGCCGACCTACCTGCTGCGCCACCCCGAGTTCGCCCTCTGGTGCGGCACCGAGCACACGGCCGACTGGCACCGCCGCTTCCACGCGGTCGCGGTGGTGTACGGCCACCTCCACATCCCGCGCACCGTCCGCGCCGACGGCGTCCCGTTCCACGAGGTGTCGCTTGGCTACCCGCACGAGTGGTCCCGCCGCGGCGGCGTCCCGTCCCCGCTGCGCCGCATCCTCCCGGTCCCGACCCCGACCCGCACCCAGCGGCCGCTGGTCGGCCCGGCCGTGCGGCTTTAGCGATACGCGGCCCCCGACCGGGGGTTCGGGTCAGACGGAGCCGAATTCGCCCGCTTGAACGCCGGCGACGAAGGAACGCCAGGCGTCGGTGGGGAAGGAGAGGACGGGCCCGGAGGGGTCCTTGGAGTCACGGACGGGGACGAGCCCGGGGGCGTCGGGGGAGACCTCGACGCAGTTGCCGCCGTTCTGGCTGTAGGAACTCTTGCGCCAGCTCACAGGGGTCATGCAACCCACGGTAGCAAGGGCGCATCAACACCTGGGCCCGACCGCTAATCCGGTCGGGGCCCAGGAGTCGGTTCAGGTCAGACCGTGCCGAATTCGCCCGCCTGCACGCCGGCGACGAACGCGCTCCAGGCGTCGGCCGGGAAGGCGAGGACGGGACCGGTGGGGTCCTTGGAGTCGCGCACTGGTACGACGCCGGGAAATTCCGCCGTCACCTCGACGCACGTTCCTCCGTTGTCGCTGTAGGAACTCTTGCGCCAGCTCACAGGAGTCATGCGAGCCACGGTAGCAAGTAAGCCTCAACTTCTGGGCGCCGACCGGAAATCCGGTCGGCGCCCAGGAGTCGTTCCAGGTCAGACCGTGCCGAACTCGCCCGCCTGCACGCCGGTGACGAACGACCGCCAGGCGTCGGAGGGGAAGAGGAGAGCGGGGCCGGACGGGTCCTTGGAATCACGGACCGGGACGAGGCCGGGGAAGTCGGGGGCGACCTCGACGCACGAGCCCCCGTTGTTGCTGTGGGAGGACTTGAACCAGGTGGCGTTGGACAGGTCTACGGGGCCGTTCATGACGTTCCTTTCACGCCTGACGGATCATCTCCAGAGAGGCGGCTTTCGGCAGCGCTTCCACTGAGAGCTGATGGTAGTCCCTTTCCAAGGGTCGGGAGGTTTCGCTCTGCCGAACGAGGAACCCACGCATCTGGCACTCCGAATAGGCGCGCAACGAGCGGTCCGCCATGGTCAGCAGCGTGACCATCATCGTGAACGGCAGTTCCTCGGCGAGGCTGTACGGCGCGATCTGGACGGTGATGTTGGGCCTGGACGCCATCTCCTCCAGGTGACGGAGCTGGCGTCGCATCACCTCGGCTCCGCCCACCGGCCGGCGCAGACAGCCTTCGTCGAGCACGAAGTGGAGCCAGGGCGCCTGCTTGCGGTCCAGCAACTTCTGCCGGGTCAAAAGGAACCTGATCCGCTCGTCAGCCTGCTCCTGCGTGATTTTTCCGCGTCGCACAGCGGCGGCAGCGAACGCTGCCGCATACTCCTGGGTCTGCAGCAGCCCGGGCACAATGCCGAGTTCGAAGTGTCGGACCTCGACGGCCTTGGCCTCCTGATCTGCGTATTCCGAGAATCCTTCGAGGAGTGCGGTGGAGCTGATGTTCCAGAACATCAGCTCCAGAGTGCCGCCGGTATCAAGCGCATTGTCGGACTGGACGGCGAAGGGGAGAGTGGGATTCCGAGTCCCTCTTTCGATGGAGGACACGAGGGTGTCGCTGTAGCCGATGATCTTTCCCAGGCTGACCTGGGTCAGCTTCTTCGCCTCGCGTGATCTGCGGAGTTGGACTCCGAAGGCCGCTGAGGGAGATGACGTCGGGTCAAGGTCCGTTCGCCTCATGTTCGATCGCCTCTCGCAGGTGAATCCCACATGGCTGAAGTGTCCAGTGCGAAGCCTTCCGATCGTAGCCTCTCCAGCTCCACCATGGATACGGGTCGTAGTGACCCAAATGCACAGCGCAACCAGTGGAGCCCCCATGCCCAGTAGCCCCCGCACGCCCACCTACACCCCCGCCGTCGGGGAGATCGTGCGTGACCTCGCGCACCTCGACACCTCCGGCAAGCCCCTCGAAGCCGTCTACATGGACACCCTCGCCGGGCTCGTCTACCTCCGCCACGAGGCCGGCGGCTGCGAGTGGACCACCAAACCCACCCACGTCCAGGCCCTCCCCCCCCCCCGTTTCCTCACCGTCCAGACCCCCAGCCGCCCCCGCGT